>JBCCQC010000218.1:0-7096 GCA_039024535.1 Chloroflexota bacterium | reverse complement strand
GCCCGGCTCAGGTCATGGACAAGTGTTTCTGTAGAATCAATCGCTGCTGTTACCATAAGTGCTCTATTTCACCTGCAAAATACAATCTTAGCTACATTCTAACACCGGCTGATGAAGTCGGCACAGGTAACACATATTGGAAGTGGAGATTTGTGTGGGTTTCTATAAATGTTTGCGATCACTGGAATGTGCTACGGGCCGGGAGCAAAGAAAAGCAAGGTTACGCTTTTTTCGGCAGAGCAGAACACTACACATTCGGGCCGACATCCTCCACAAAATAGCCCCACAGCACAAACCCGCTGCCACAGGTGACAGCGGGTCAGGTACAGTGAGGCGCAGGCTACAACCCGCGCCAATCACAGGTCAGAAGATGTTTATTCGCCCTCAGTCCACTGGAGGAGCAGTTCCTCATACGGTACCGTGATCGGATCTTCCGGCTCACGCTCCGGCTTCGGTGAACCCGGCTGGCTCAACCAGAACTCCGGCTCCATTTCTTCGTTCAGCACAGGCCCACAAACCGGCAGGTTTGCACGTTCAAGACGTGCCATGATCGCGTCCTGCTGCTCTGCGAGGTTATCCAGTGCTTCCTGTGCGGTGGCTTCACCCGTGATAGCAGAAGCAATGTTCTCCCACCATAGCTGGGACAGCTTCGGATAGTCCGGCACGTTCGGGCCACTGTCCGTCCACTGCGGCTCTACCGGGCTGCGATAGAACTCAATCAGGCCGCCGAACTGCTCACTGTTCTCTGTCAGGTAATCGCTGAAGACGGTGGAACGACGTACCGGAGTACCACCCACCAGGAACTTCTTCAGTGCAACGGTCTTGGAGCTGGCGAACTGTGCCCACAACCATGCTGCGTCGCGGTTCATCGGCTCTACGTTGTCGAGGATTGTCCAGCTACCGGCGTCCTGGTAACCCACCTTCATACCTTCGTCCCAGTAACGTCCGCGCGGGGTCGGGGCAACGCGCCAGCGCAGGCTACCATCATCGTTTACAACCGGGTTACCCGGCTCACGGAATTCTGGGCCAGACAGCCATGTGATGTACTGGAATACGCGCTGTGCAACATAACCTTCTGCCGGTACCGGGCCAGCTTCACTCCATGTGATGGAAGCAGCCTGCGGCGGGGCATAGTCATACAGCCAGTCAATGTAGGTCTGGAGCGCGTAAACAGCAGCCGGGCCGTTAATCGCGCCACCACGGGTTACGCTGGAACCCTTCGGAACACAGTCTTCTACGCGGATGCCCCACTCGTCAACGGGCAGGCCGTTCGGCAGGCCAACATCGCCCATACCGGCAATACTCATCCATGCGTCGGTAAAGCGCCAACCGAGGGAAACGTCCTTCTTGCCATAGTCCATGTGGCCGTAAACCTTCACGCCATCAATGGTGCCGTCGCCGTTGACTTCGTTGGTGAAGAAGTTAGCGATGTCATCGTAAGCAGCCCAGTTCACCGGAACACCCAGCGGGTAGCCGTAGATTTCCTCAAACTGTGCCATGATGTCCGGGTCGGTGAACCAGTCGTAGCGGAACCAGTACAGGTTCGCAAACTGCTGGTCAGGAAGCTGAAGGATGTTGCCGTCGTAGTCCTGACCGAATTCGAGGTTCAGCCAGTCGTCCAGGTCAAGGTTCGGGTTGGTGATCTCGGCACCTTCACCGGCCATAAACTCGGACAGGTTGATGGTCTTGCCATAGCGCAGGTGCGTGCCGATGAGGTCTGCGTCGTTGACGTAAATGTCATACAGAACTTCGTCGGAGTTAATCTGCGTCTGGAGGCGCTCTACCACGTCACCTTCACCGATGATGTCATGTGTAACGCTGATACCGCAGATTTCTTCGAATGCCTGCGTCAGCACTTCACTCTCGTATACATGGGTACGGATGTTCTCTGCTGTAGAGCGAATTTCGAGACCCCGGTACGGCTCGCAAGCCTGGATAAACCACTCCATCTCAGCCATCTGCTCTTCACGGCTGATGGATGCGGGCTGGAATTCTTCATCAATCCAGCGTTCTGCGGCAGCCATACGATCTGCCATATCGTCCTGGGCAACAGCGAACGGTACAGCCAGTACCAGCAGCAGGCCCAGTGTCAAAATGGTAACTTTGCGTAAATGTTGCATGCTTGTTTAAAACCTCTTTGCATATATAACGATGGGTAAATCAGGTTGAAAACACGTTCTTATTCGGTTGATTCGTGCTATCACCCCCCTTCAAGGGTTGTATAATGCCGTCAGCAGTATCGTGCAGGGGGGTGGCGTGCCGTTGGTAGCGGTTCACGCGCCACGTCCCTGTCGACTGATACACAAAACTATAAATCTGCTTCTATCCGCAAATTTCGGGTAGGGGCCATGACATGCCATGACCCTGATTCGTCAGCCAAATTTAGCCACAATCGCAATCAGCACAGCAGCCACACCAATTCCACCCCACAGCGTCACATCCGGCAGGAAAGCCATCCACAACGTCACAGTGCCAAAGAAAATCATGAAACTGAGGAACAGGCGCTCTCCCCTGCTGAACGCAATTGGGAGGAAGCCCTTTGTGTGTTCAGTCGGATAAACGCGATCCCAGAACGTCATGATAATCAGCAGCGAGAACAGCAGGATAAAGAACGATGCGGTTTGCGGCGTCCAGCGCATCCAGTCCAGATCAAGAAATAATGCCGCACCAACCACAGCCAGCAGAATGCCAGCCGCCACACGGGTGCTGCGGCTCAGGAACAGTTCAAGCGCCGGGTTGCCAGCCACCGCCGGTGTCACCACATCGCGGATAGCCGTAGCAAGCGACACCACACCAGCAATCAGCAGCACCGTGCCAATAATCGCAGCAATCGTCATAACTACACCCTCCCCAGGGCGAAGCCCTTGGCAAGGTAGTTGCGCACAAAGTAAATGAGCAACGCCCCCGGAATAATCATCAGGATACCGGCGGCGGCAATCACACCCCAGTCCCAGCCATCTGCACCCAGAGAGCGCGACAACTGCACCACAATCGGCTTGGAAACAGAGGCCGTCAGTGTGCGGGCCATCAGCAGTTCCACCCAGCTAAACAGGAAGCTGAAGAACGCGGCCACGCCAATCCCCGGCCCGATGAGCGGCATAAATATTTTGCGGAAAAAGTGCCAGAACGTATACCCATCCACATAGGCCGTTTCGTCAATCGCCTTCGGGATGCCGGACATAAAGCCCTCCAGAATCCAGATAGCAAGCGGCACACTGAACAGCGTATGCGCCAGAGCAACCGCGTAGGGCGTGTCATACAGGTTAATGCTGCTGTACAGCTCTACATACGGCAGCAGGAACACTGCACCCGGTGCCATACGGTTCGTCAACAGCCAGAAAAACAGGTGGTTATCTCCACGGAATTGATATCGACTGAACGCATAGGCCGCAGGTAGCGCGACCAGCAGCGTCACAATCGTGTTGATGGACACATAAAATAGTGTGGTGCCAAACGCGCTCAACCACGCCGGTTCAGAGAAGATAGTGATGTAGTTTTGCAGTGTAAATGTGCGCGGGATCAGCGAACGCTGGCTCAAAATTTCCGCGTTCGTCTTGAACGACATGCTCAGCATCCATAGGATGGGCGCACTCAAAAAGATAAAGTAGATCGTCATGCCAATAATACGGAACCAGTTGCGCCCCGGCCCGGATTTTTTCTGTTCGGCGACTTCGGCGGCAGGTATGCTGCGTGCTTTATCGCTAACGGCAGTGCTTGCCATCGGTTGCTCCTCTCTTAACTGGCTGGTTGCTGGTCTTCGCCCGTGCCCACGTTAGTAAGGACGAGGAAGAACACATAACTGATAATCAAAATCACGAAGAAATAAATCAGGGACATGGCCGCCGCATACCCGAACTCAAACCCACCCACAGCCTTTCGCACCAGCACGTCACTGAGGAAGGTTGTTGTATTACCGGGGCCACCACCCGTCAGCAGGAACACCTCGGTATAGATGCGGAACGAGTCCATAAACCGCAGCAGAATACCAATCGTCAGCACACTGCGCAGGCGCGGCAGAATCACAAACCGGAACGTATTCCAGCGTGAGGCCCCGTCAATTTTCGCAGCCTGATAGTACGCATCCGGGATGGCGTTCAAACCGGAGTAGCACAGCAGCACAATCAGCGGCGTCCAGTGCCACACATCCATCAGCACCACCGTCCAGTAAGCATCAACGCGGTTCAGCGCCACATCATACTGATAGCCAAACGGCGCAAACAGCAGCGGGAACAGGCCCAGGTCACTGCGCGTGAACACACGCCAGATAATGCCCACCACGTTATACGGAATAAGCAGTGGCAGGCCCACCGCCACCAGCGCCAGCGTAGATTGCCAGCCCGATTTCGGCATCCCCAGCGCAATCAAAATACCCAGCGGCACCTGAATCGCCAGAATAAGGAACGAGAAGATAAGCTGCCGCACAAAAGACTCACGGAACAGGTCATCCTGCAACACCAGATAATAGTTCTCCAGCCCCACCCACAGCGGATCCAGACCGGGCAGAATGTCCTGAAAAGAGTAGTTAATCACGGTCATGAACGGAATAAAAGCGTTCACGGCCATCGTGAGCAAAGCGGGCAGCACAAACAGCCATGCCCGGTTGGTTACAGTCTTCATGCAGGGATTTCCTCCGTTGCGCGGTCAATGGCGACCTCATCCACGTAAACCATCGTGTTCTCATCCGGGAAAACGACTGAAACGCTGTCGCCCACGTTAATATTTGATGTCTCGTCCAGACGCGCTTTGAACACCAGCGCCGCACCGTCAATTTCCACAATGCGCGAGTTCGCCGTCAGGTGCGTGTTCGTGACAATGCCTTTGAACCCGCCGTTGAGGTCTTCCGTACTCACCTTCACAAACTCCGGACGAATGCCGACTTCCAGCTTATTGTTGACAATCGTGCTGGCCTGCTCTGCCGGGATAGGCACACTGATGTCACCCGCTCTCACAGTGTTACCCTCCAGAGTCGCCGGGAACACGTTCATGCCGGGGCTGCCAATAAAGTAGCCCACAAACGGCGCCCGCGGGCGTTCGTGCAAATCCTGCGGAGAGCCAGTTTGCAGTGCCGCGCCCACATTCATCACCGTTACCTGGTCAGCGAACGTCAGTGCCTCGTGCTGGTCATGCGTCACGTAGATCATCGTCATCTTCAGACGGTGCTGCACCTCTTTAAGCTGTCGGCGCAGGTGCCATTTCATATGCGGGTCAATCACCGTCAGCGGCTCGTCAAACAGAACTGCCGTGGTGTCCTCGCGCACGATGCCCCGCCCCAGTGAAATACGCTGTTTTTCCGCCGCGCCCAGCCGGTTCGCGTTCTTCTTCAGCACATCCGTCAGGCCTAGCATCTCAGCCACGTCATTCACGCGCGTTTTCACTGTGGATGCACTCACGCCCCGGTTACGCAGCGGGAACGCGAGATTGTCGTATACACTCAGCGTTTCATACACCACCGGGAACTGAAATACCTGCGCCACATTGCGTTCACGCGGGTCAAGCTCAGTCACATCCTTGCCATCAATCAGCACGCGCCCCTGTGACGGCTGCAATAGACCGGAGATAATTTTCAGCAGCGTCGTCTTACCACAGCCCGATGGCCCCAGTAGCGCACTCGCCACGCCATCTTCCCACGTCAGGTTAATATCTTTTACCGCCCACTGCCCCGGCGCATAGGCGTGCGCAACATCAATCAGTTCAATCTTCGCCATTTATGCTCTTGCCTCCGCAGCAACACTGATGATGTCGCCGGTCTTACTGTCAAAAATGTGAACGCGGCGCGGGTTCACGTAAATCTTGATCTTCTCGTCCAGTTCAAAGTGCCGCAGGTCATTGGTGAGCGCGATAAACTCAAAATCGCCATGCTGCACATGCAGCGTCGTATCCGACCCGACGATTTCCGCCAGTTCGACCGTCGCATCAAGCGCGAGTTCGCTTGCTGCTACGCCGTTATCTGATGGTGTGGTGGAAAGATGGTGCGCCCGGACGCCCAGCGTATACTGCCCATCGGTAAGGTCGGCATCCATCGCGGTCAGCGGCAACCGGAAATCACTGGAAACCACAGCCTCCTGTCCCTTCACCTCACACGCAAAGAAGTTCATCGGTGGCTCACTGAAGTACTCGCCAGACTTGATGTGCTGTGGCCTGCGGTAAACATCATTCGTAGAACCATACTGGATAATCTTGCCACCATGCAGAACAGCGGTGTGCGTGGTCATCGTCAGCGCGTCAATGGGTTCTGGCGTGGCATAAACGAAGATAGCATCACGCTGCTGTGCAATCATCTTGAGTTCAAGGCGCAGGTCTTCGCGCAGCTTATAGTCAAGGTTGCCCAGCGGCTCATCCAGCATAATCAGGCGTGCATCCTTCACGATCGCACGCGCAATTGCCACACGCTGCTGCTGCCCACCGCTCAATTCCTGTGGCAAGCGCTGCAACAGCGGCGAAATCTGCAAAATCTCCGCCACTTCTTCCACGCGCTTTTTGATCTCCGCGCTGGAATACTTCTGTGTGCGAGAAACCCGCAGCGGCGACGCGATGTTCTCGAAGACTTTGAGCGACGGATAGTTGATAAACTGCTGGTAAACCATCGCCACATTACGGTCACGCACATGCATGTCCGTCACATCTTCGCCATCGACCAGAATCTGTCCGCTGTCCGGCTTGTCAATCCCGGCCATCACGCGCAGCAGCGTCGTTTTGCCGGTGCCAGTCGGCGCAACCACTGCAAGAAATGTCTCGTCTTCTATTGTGAGGTTCAAATCCTTCAGGGTATCGTACCCCTCGGAGCGTTTGGAAATATTTTTAAGTTCTATGCCCATGCACTGTATACCTTTTACCTGACGTGCCGTTCAACCTACCAGATCACCTGCCCGTCAATAATGCTGGCGATCTGCTGGGGGAAAATTTGAAAATTGATGGGTTTACTGATAAATCCAGAGAAGCCGCGCCGCCGTGCCAGTGGCACCGCATCCGACCGATCCATCACTGACATAGCAATAATGGGTACGCCGTCAAACTCGTGCCGGTCACGAATCGACGTGAATATATCGTAGCCTGTCACGCCGTCTGGCAGCATCAAATCAAGGATAATCAGGTCAAT
>JBCCQC010000217.1:0-7122 GCA_039024535.1 Chloroflexota bacterium | reverse complement strand
GTGTCCAGAAAGGCACGAATTGCAGTGCGGTCGGTTTCGCTGTAGCGGTCGATGGCGGGTGGGTCTGTGGTGTAGTCAAACTGTGTGTGATATTCCCGCAGGCGGGCCAGCGTTGTATTGTATACGGCTCCGAAATCAACAATGACGGCATCTTCCCCTACCAGTGGTAATGCAATTTTCGGCAGTGGGGCAAGCACACCAATCCCATAGAAATCTGCTTTACTTGCCAGCAATCGGCTGGTGAGGATGTAGTGCGGATAAGACCGTTCATCATCGGGGTATTCAGGAATAATCTCTACAACGGGGGGGCGGTGGTGCAGATAGTCAATCTCAACAAGGTTGACCTCTGTCTGGATAACGCGCAGCCGCTTGAGGCGATACTGTCCAAAGCCAGACCCACCACGCTTATTCGCTGGTGACAGCAGTTCAATCTGTGTGACAATCTGCCTGTTACTGCTGCCTTCCATCCGGTAGATGACAACGTTAGTGAGTTTGTTCTCTGGCTCAAGTTCTTCTATGACCAGCGGCATGGTAAATGTGGGCGCAATGGCAACATCTGGCGACGAATCAGTATCACCCTGCGGCACGCGCATGATACTGACATCAGGCCGAACGGTTGACCGCGACAGAGGCTCGCCCTCCCCGGAGTATCCACCGATTTGCAGTGATTCCTCCGGTTTTGCGAAATACCCCTCCGGTAGCCATTCGTTCAGCGCATCGGATAGATGCACAATGTGTGCTGCATGAAAGCTCTGCCAGTCATTTTCTGCCTGGAGATAGCTGTTGAGGTGGGCATTTACCCCCGGATACGGATTGGTTTTTGAGCGCATGATCTTTCCCCGCTAAATCATTGTCGGTGGCCGGTACTCCCCGAATACGTCGCGCATAGTGTGGCAGATTTCACCGAGCGTCACGTCATTTTCCACGGCTTCTACAAACAGCGGCATCAGGTTTTCGGTTCCTCGTGCGGCTTCTGCGATGCGCCCACGTAATGCTGCAACTTTCTCGTTATCGCGGTTTTCGCGCAGGTCGCGCAGTTTGGCGTGCTGCCCCGCTTCGATGGCCGGGTCTACGCGCAGGAGTTCCGGTTTGATTTCCTCGTCTACCTGATATTTGTTCACGCCGACGATGATTTCGTCGCCGTCCTGTACAGCCTTCTGGTATTCGTAGGCGGCAGTTTCAATTTCGCGGTTGATGAACCCGGCTTGCAGTGCCGGGAGTGCGCCGCCCATCTCGTCTATCGCGGTAATGTACTGCTCTGCGGCCTGCATCAAGTCGAGTGTGAGCGCTTCAACGGCGTAGCTCCCGGCGAGTGGGTCTACGGTATCGGCCACGCCGATTTCGTGCGCGATGATCTGCTGGGTGCGCAGGGCGATCTGCACGGCTTTTTCTGTCGGGAGCGCGAGGGCTTCGTCCATGCCATTGGTGTGCAGTGATTGCGTTCCGCCGAGTACCGCAGAGAGTGCCTGTAACGCCACCCGGACAATATTATTTTCTGGCTGTTGTGCCGTGAGCGTGCTGCCGCCCGTTTGCGTATGGAAACGCAGCAGCAGCGACTTCTGATTCTGCGGGTTGTAGCGTTCGCGCATGAGCTTTGCCCACAGGGTACGCGCGGCACGGAATTTGGCGACTTCTTCGAGGAAATTATTGTGCGCATTGAAGAAGAACGATAACTGTGGTGCAAACTGATCCACATCAAGGCCACGGTCTACGGCGGCCTGTACATACGCCAGCCCATTTGCCAGCGTGAACGCAATTTCCTGCGCGGCGGTGCTGCCCGCCTCGCGGATGTGGTAGCCGCTGATGCTGATGGTATTCCAGAGTGGTACGTCTGTTGCGCAGTAGTCGAACATGTCGGTAATCAGGCGCATGGAGGGCGCAGGCGGGTAGATGTAGGTGCCGCGTGCAATGTATTCCTTGAGGATGTCGTTCTGGGTGGTGCCGCGCAGCTTCTCTACGGGGACGCCCTGCCGCTTGCCCACGGCAATATACATTGCCAGCAGCACTGCCGCCGGAGCGTTAATCGTCATGCTGGTGGAGACTTTATCCAGCGGGATACCTTCGAACAGGCGGGCCATGTCATGCACACTGCTGATGCTCACGCCGACTTTGCCCACTTCACCGAGGGCCATCGGGTCGTCGGCGTCGTAGCCAATCTGCGTGGGCAGGTCGAATGCAACGGAAAGCCCCTTTGTGCCCTGCTCCAGCAGAAAGCGGTACCGTGCGTTGGATTCTTCTGCCGTGGCGTACCCGGCATACTGGCGCATCGTCCACAGGCGGCTGCGATACATGGTGGGCTGCACGCCGCGTGTATACGGGTACTCGCCGGGGAAGCCCATATCTTCCTCGTAGCCGTCGGGGAGGTCTGCGGGGGTGTAAAGCCGCTGCATGTCGATGTGCGAGGACGTTTCGAAACGGGCTTTGCGCTCCGGGAAGCGCTTGAGGATAGGTTCCACGCGGGTCTGTTCCCAGTCGCGTTTTGCTTCGGCTAGCTGTGTTTTCCACACTTTGCGGATGTTGTCGAGTTCTTGCATAACATGTCTCCAGAAAATTAGCCCGGTTGGGCCATCAAATCGTCTTTACTTTTGCGCTTCTGTTTGCGCCACGGCCTGAACAACCGCCGCATTGTGAAATACACGAGAACTGATGCCGGTAAACCAGATAACAGCATCATATACAGGTAAGCGTACATATCTTTCGTAAGCTCATGAGCAAACGGCGGGACACTGATCGGTGCCAACAGATTACAGAACGAATTGACATACGGGTTCGATATGCAAAGCTCCATTCTGAGGGGTGGCGGAACAAGTGATGCACGCCACATACGATTGCTTCTAATGGCGTAAAGACTATAGTCCGCTTCCTCATCACTCTGATATGTCGCGTAGAAAAAGTAGACTCCACTGCCTATGTCGCTGTATATGTATGTTTGCCAGAGATAGTTACCCAGAAATGTGATAGTGACAGTTCCAGCGATGATAATGCGCTTCAGTTTGTGGTTGTGTCGGATAGGTGGTACACGCGCAAGAATAGCCGTCACAATCGCCACAACAAGCAGCGTGGGTGCAATGCACAGGATAACCGCATAGAACAACCAGATATGCGACAGGCCGAAAACTTCCCAGAAGCTCATTGCTGAGGTACCTGTCTACACCATATCTCGCCACGAATACTGCGGATCGTAGCCGAGCACCTCACGCGCTCTGTCGATACTCAGCAGCGTTTTGTGTTCGCCAATGTCGCGCAGTTCCACATCCGGGAACACGGCCTGCATCAGGTCGGCGTTGGTTTGCGTCATGCAGGTATCTGCCGCCGCAATAATAAAGTAGTCGGCTCCCTCAAAATCCGTTTCCAATCCGAGCCTGCAACTCTGCGCGGTGTCACGGGCATCCACATAACCCCACAGGTTCCACTTGCGCAGCATGGGATCATCGGAAAATGCCGGGAAACGTGCATAATCGTGCAGCTCCATGACGTTTGAGAAACGCAAGCCAATCACCGTCATCCCGAAGCGGCGGTAATACTGGCGGCCCATCTCCTCCATCAGCACTTTGGAGAGCGCATAGCTGCTCTCCGGGTACAGTGGGTGATCTTCGTCAATGGGGGCATAGGCAGGCTGTTCATCGTCAAAGGGCAGGCCGAGTGTGGTTTCGCTGCTGGCCCACACCATGCGCTTGATGCCGA
Source organism: Chloroflexota bacterium (assembly GCA_039024535.1). Taxonomy (GTDB): domain Bacteria; phylum Chloroflexota; class Anaerolineae; order Aggregatilineales; family Phototrophicaceae; genus DAOTTY01. Next base: position 3,438 of record JBCCQC010000217.1, on the reverse strand, counting down.
CTCTTGCGGCTGCCTCGAATACATTAAACGTGCTGGTGATATTCGTGCGGAACGTGACTTCTTCGGTGGCGCGGCCCGGTGCCGGGATCGCCGCCAGATGCACCACGGCATCCACGCCGAACATCAATTCGGTGGTTTCTCCCATATTCGTCAGGTCTGCGCGGATAAACTCGCCAGCGGGTTGTGCCGGGGGCACAATGTCCACGTTCAGCGCGTCGTAGCCGTGGTCAATCAGGTCACGCATTACGGCGCGTCCGGCTTTGCCGCTGCCACCCGTGACCAGAATTCGCTTCGTCATCGTCGTGTATCCTTATGGTGCGGTGATAACGTGCGGGGGAACCGTTACGCCATCGAAATTGTCAAACGTCAGGTCGTGTACATCCAATTGTAGCGCGGTTTTGATGCGCTCGAATAGTTGTGCGTAGCTGTAGGGGATGCGGGGCCGATCGTTCAGGTTGAGTTTTCCGAGCAGCAGGTTGATTGTGGCCTCGCTACCCTCGATTTCTACGAAGTCACCATAGGGCATTTCGTCCAGCACGATTTCCGCGTTATCAAACGTATAGGTGGTGCGATACTTTTCGTAGACCATGTACGGGTGGAAGCCAAGCCGCGTGAGGATGGTGTTCATCGCGTCGTAGTTGCTTACGGCTACCTCGGCCTCAAAGCGGCTGTGGATGCCGCGTGCTGCTGCTGACGAATCCAGCGGTTCTTTGTACGTCAGCCTGATTCTTTTGTCCTGGCGGAGGCGCAACACAATGCCCTGCTCGCTGAATGTCCTATCCGCATTTTCGTAGCGAACGTTACGCTCGTACAAACGCGGCACGGTGAGTTCGGCACCGAGTGCTACCAGTTTTACCGCCACGGGTGCGAATTCCGTAACGAACACTTTGACTTCGATTTCGCGGTATTGATCGGAGGTCATGGTTATTGCCTCAGTGGTTCGACGGCAGCGGGCAACAGCTCGTGCAGGCGGAACACCAGCGACTGATAATCGTCAGTTGCCAGTTCCGGGGAAAGCAACACACCCTTGATAAAGCTGCCGGCAGCACGTTCTATAAGCCACAGGTTTGCCCGCGTTGATGGAATATCGGGCTGGTCAGCGAGTTTGTCGAATTTCACTGTGGAAAGCGTGGCCGTCAGTGCCTCAAATGCCTGTCTGTCCAGCATGTTTTCGCCGTTGCTCTCGCTTCCGTTGCGATGCACGGTGAGTGTGGGCTGGCCTACCTGTGAACTCACGACTGTGGCGACAGAATCGGGGAAGTCGCCGCCGGGGTAGTGGCAGGTGACGCGGAAGACCGATTGGATGCCGGGTTGCTGCGCGATGGTGGGTGTATCTGGCAGTTGAAACTGGGTGCTGATGCTGCGCAGGAGATAGTGCTGGTATGAGTACGTCGAGTTTCCCATGCGTGCCCGTGCCTCTAACTATTTTTCATGAAGGCCATTCTGCCTGCCATTGTATCACCTGCGTTGCTAAAATCGCGCTGTTTTACCGAAAAGGAAAATGAGCGAAATCACATGGCTGTACTCAAAGTCGATCATATAGCGGTGGTGGTAGCCGATATGGACGCGGCGCTGTACTTCTGGCGCGATGCGCTGGGTTTGCCGCTGGAAGCAACCGAAACTAACGAGGCCGAAGCAGTGGATGTGGCGTTTTTGCCGGTGGGGGAAACGCGCATGGAACTTTTGCAGCCCACGACCGAAGATAGCGGCATTGCGAAGTACCTGCAAAAGCGCGGGGCCGGGATGCATCATGTGTGTGTGGCTGTGAATGATATTGACGCGGCGATGCAACAACTGACGGCCCACGCGGTCGAACTTATCAATGAGATGCCGCGTACCCGCGAAGACGGCACGCGCTACGCCTTCATCCACCCGAAAAGCACGGGCGGTGTGCTGGTGGAACTGTATGAATATGAATCTGTTGAAAGATCCTGATGATGCATAATATATTGTCCCACTACAGGGGTGAGGCGATGCCGCGCCCGATGACTGTTGTTGCTGTGCTGGTGTGCCTGTTTGTTGCAGGTACCGTCACTGCACAGACCGAAGATTACATCCGGCAGTGTGCGGCTGTGGCGAATGCTGCCGTTGCCTCGGTGCAACTGGAGTGCGATGCGCAGCCCGGTGAAACCGCCTGTTACGGCAGCATCCCCGCCGGGGTTACAGGTACTAATGCCGTGGAAGAAACGTTCAATCGCCCCGGTGATACGGTTTCGCTGGCGGACGTTGCCACACTGACCGGGGGTGCGGCCAACATCGAACAGGGCGCGTTTGGCATTATGCGGCTCACGCCGCGCATTAACTACAGCGATGCGTCGCTGGCGATGTACATTTTTGGTGATGTGACGCTGGAAAATACCGGCGATGCTGCGTTGAACGTACCCACGAAACTTATTCCGGTGACGTTTGCTGACGGGGCCAATATCCGCAGTGTGCCGGATGTAAACGGGGAGCAGACGGGTGTGGTCTTCGCGGGAAATCTGGTGCGGGCAACGGGCATGATTGAAAGCGGCGCGTGGGTGCGCATTGTAGACGAGGCCGGGGCTGTTGGCTGGGTGAACGCGACGCTGTTCGACAGTGATGACCTGACCGGGCTGACGGTGGTTGACCCGGCAAATGACAGTGCTTACGGCCCGATGCAGGCTTTTGAGGTGGCAACCAGCGATACACCCGACGATTGCCTGCTCATTCCGCCGAACGGTGTGCTGATTCAGACGCCGGACGTGGCCGAAACTGCGCGGATGCAGATTAACGGGGTAGAGGCGCGGTTCCCGCAGGCTGCAACGTTGTTTGTGTCCACACGTGGCGATGATTTACTGGTGGATGTGCTGGAGGGTGAGGTTATTGTCGGGGCCGTCATTGCTGCCGGGGAACGCGGGGTAATTTCCGATGAGTCGATTACGGTGGATGGCTACCCGCTGCTGGTTTATAACACGCTGGTTAACCTGCCGATTAACCGCCTGCCGCGTGAAATCTTCCTCACACTGGACTTCTCCACGATTGTGCGCGACCCACAGCCGGAGCCACTGGCCGGGATTGAACTGGATGATATATGCACAATTGCTGCCGGAACGCTCCCGGCTAACCTGCGTGAGGAGCCGATACCGGGGGCACGGGTGCGCTATGTGATGCCGCCGGGGGCCAGTGCAAACCCGGTTGCGCGGGCCGGCGGTGGCGATGGGGCGCTGTGGTTCCAGCTTGCGTATAACGTGTGGGTTAGCTCCGATGCGGTGTTTGCCGCCGGTTCCTGTGGGACGTTGCCGTTCTTCGGGTATGTGCCGTAGCAGTGCCGGGGATGACCCGCGCGGCATCAATACATTTGCAGTGACGAGACGTGGGCATGCCAGCCGCCACCCCCAACCGGAGGGTATTTTGTTGCGGGGGCCCCCCGCCGGTTCGGGAACACCGGGCGGAATACCCCCCCCCGCCCGGCCACCC
>JBCCQC010000216.1:0-7122 GCA_039024535.1 Chloroflexota bacterium | reverse complement strand
CGAAGCTAACCGGCGTCTACTACAATCCCAATCCACCGGATCTTGCGGTTGAGATGATGTCCGAACACCGCCCACGGGAACTCGAACTACTGCCCGTGAAGCGGCAACATTATCTGGCGGCGGGTACAGTGGTATGGGTGGTACGTGCAGATCAGACGAGGATTGAAGTTTACGAACCGGATAAGGAGGCTGTTGTTCTGTACAGTGGTGATACGCTCACAGGCGGGGAGATTTTGCCGGGGTTCGAACTTGAAGTCGCAACGTTATTCGAAAAAATACCGGAGTAACGAAACTATGGCACTGAACCACCCCATTACTACCGTTACCGAGTTCGAAGCGTTCATCCAGCGCCCGGAAAACAGCGAAAAAGTATTTGAGTTCATCAGCGGGGAGATTGTCGAAGTGCCAACCAACCACACGGCCTCGAAAGTGGCGGCGCGGATTCTGCTGCTGATTGGCATGTACCTGCTGAAGAACGACATCGGTCATTTAAGCGGCGCAGACCATGGCTTTGATGTGATTGCCGATGAACGTTATGCGCCGGATGTGGGTTACATCAGCTACGAAACCATGCCACAATCATCGTCGGAATGGTTTACGCCCCACCCACCTGAACTGGCTGTGGAAGTGGTCTCTGCTGACCATGCTGACGAGAACAAAAAGCTCTCGATTAAGGTGTCCAATTATCTGGCGGCGGTCACGGTGGTATGGGTGGTGCGCCATATTGAGCGGCACATTGAAGTTCACGCGCCGGGGCAGCCGGTTAATATTCTGCGCAGCGGGGATACACTCGGCGGTGCTGAGGTGCTGCCCGGTTTATCCATCAACGTTGACGATATATTTGCGGTAATCAAAGAATAGCTCATGGACGACTCTGAACTGCTTAAACTGTTCTGGACGGAGGTGCGCGAGTACCTTGACCAGATGAACCAGTACGTGATGGCGCTGGAAATGTCTGTGCCGGATGACGATGCCGGTGCGTTTGTAGAGCGCCTGCGCGAACTGAACCGCATTGCGCACAGCATGAAGGGCGCGGCGCGTGCCGTGGGCGTGAAAAACGTAGAAACCATCGGCCATCACCTCGAAGATGTGTTCGAGGCGGCGTTGCAGCGTGGGCTGGGCATCACGCCAGAGATTGCCGACCTGCTTTACGATGCGCTTGACCTCGTCCAGCAGGAAGCGGACGGCGAAACCATAGACGCCGCCATGCTGCAAACTGTGGTGCAACAGCTAGAAAGCGAGGTGGAGACGAACATCACCCTTGGCGCTGACAACGACCACGACCCCAAAGCCGGGGCCATGCCTGCCGAGCGCCAGATTCTACCGGAGAAAAACGGCAACCCCCGCGAATCCGATACGTTCAAGGCGATTCATATTAACGGTGGGGGCAACGGCGATAGGCCGCAACCCGACCCTGCCCCGGAACCAGAGCCACCCCGCCGCCCGCCGTCACCCCCGCCAGTAGATGATGTGGAACCGGTCTCGCCGTTTTTTAACCGGCGTAGCCCGAACATGACCCAGACCATGCTCATGCGCCCCGCAGAGGATACCGTGCGCGTCTCTGTCGATAAGCTGGATCGACTGATGCAGGAAAGCAGCGAACTGCTGGTTACGCGCCTGCAAAGCGAAGAGCGCAAACACGATATTGATCGGCTCCGCCGCGATCATGGCCGCTGGGCACGGGAGTGGCGCACGGTGCGCACAGCCTACATTCGGCTGGCACGGCGGCTGCAAATCAGTGATGACGACGAAGATACCGAAGACCTGCGCGACCTGCTGGAGTTCCTGGAGGCCAACCAGCGCTACCTTGCCGACACTGCCCGCAGCGTCAGCCAGCTTGCCGGGGGGGTGGCGAACGACACCATGCGCCTCTCTGCCCTCACAGATTCCATCCAGGACAGCATCAGTTCGCTGCGGCTGGTACCGTTCGACTCAATCCTGGGCACCCTGCACCGTACCCTGCGTGATGCCTCCCGCGAGACGGGTAAAGAAGCCTTCCTTGATGTGATGGGCAGCAGTACGGAAATTGACAAATCTGTACTGGAACACCTCAAAGACCCCATCATGCATCTCATCCGCAACGCGGTAGATCATGGGATTGAAACGCCTGTGGAGCGCGACGCCGCCGGGAAGCCGGAGGCCGGCTGGGTATACCTCAACGTGGAGCAGCGTGGCAGCGAGATCATCATCATGGTTAGCGATGATGGGCGTGGTATTAACGGTGTTGCCCTGCGCGACCGTGCCCTCAAAGCCGGGATTATCAACCAGTCTGTCGCCAGTAATATGACTGAGGACGACATGCGTACCCTGATTTTCCACCCCGGCCTCACCACCAAAGACAGTGTGACGGCTATCAGCGGGCGCGGCGTGGGCATGGATGTGGTGCGCGACCGTGTAGAAAGCCTGCGCGGGCGGGTAAGCGTTTCCAGTCGGCCCGGTCAGGGAACTGTGTTTACCATCAGTGTGCCGGTTTCGCTCACGCGCATCCGCTGTGTGATGCTGGAGCTGGGCGACGAAACGTATGCTGTGCCGTCACTGTCTGTGCAGCGCATGGAGCGGCTGGCCCGTGAGGATGTGTTCACTGCTGAGGGTCGCCCGGTCGTCAAAATTGGGGAGCGCACACTCCCGCTGGTGAGCATGGGCGATATGCTCGGCGTTCCACTGGCAGAAAACCCTGACCTCGCTGCGCCGCTGCGCGTGGTGGTGCTGGATGCTGCTGACCGACAGGTGGCGTTTGAGGTGGATGCTCTGGAAAGTGAGCGCGAACTGGTCTTGAAGCCGCTGGGGGGTGAACTGGCCAGCACCCGTTACGTGAGTGGTGCGGCGCTGCTGGGTGGCGGCGAGGTGGTTATTGTGCTGGACGCCAACGACATTGTACGTGGCGCGACCGGGGCCGCCCTCCCTGCACGGCGAACCCCGGCACCTGTTATGGCAGCCCCTACCCCACAAAGCGAGCAGCGGTTACGTGTGCTGGTGGCCGACGACAGCATCACGACACGCACACTGGAGAAAAATATCCTTGAAACGGCAGGCTGCGATGTGCGCGTGGCCTTCGACGGATTGCAGGCATGGGAAACGCTCACGGAGTTCCCGTTCGATGTGGTCATCAGCGATGTGGAAATGCCACGCATGGACGGGCTGGCACTGACGCGGCGCATCAAGGAAACGCCTACCACCCGCCATATCCCTGTCATTCTGCTCACGTCGTTGCAACAGGCAGAGCACCGTGAGGCTGGCCTGCGTGCCGGGGCCGATGCCTATCTGATCAAGTCGCACTTTGACCAGAACGAACTGCTGCGTACCATCAAAGCCGTCCTGTAGACCCGGGACTGACGTTATGTCCACGTTCTACTCCACGAACAGCGTCGTCAGATACAGGAAGTCACCGTTCGGGGTGCCATCTACCGCTGTGACCGTCAGCGAGGCGTCGGCGTCGGGGTCATACACGCTCATCACCAGTGCATAGTCCCCCGGCGTGATATCGCAGGGCACCGTGACGTAGCGGGCGTCAATGTGGTACATCCCCGGTACCCACACCTGCGTGGGGAGTATCGTCAGGTCGGTATTCGTCTGTGCGACACCTGCGCCGCCGCTATCCACCAGGGCAAGCTGCATACTGTAGTTCGCCGGGAGTTCGCGTTCTGCCATCCACCAGCTTTCTACGTGGGCACGCTGGCACGGCTTCACCGTCACGCTGTCTGTGAGTGCCCAGTGCTGCAACGTCAGCGACTCGCCAAATGTGAACATCGTCTGCGCATCGTCGGGTAAAGTGCGGGGTTGCGCTGTGCTCAGGTCGAACAGGTGCGCGGTGGTGTTCTCCGGCGTAACGGAATCGCGGGCCAGCAGCAAGCCGTTGTCATCGCCGGGAGCCAGAAACAGTGGATGTGCCCAGTAGTACGGCAGCCGCGAGACTACATATTCAGCATTCTCTGGCAGCGTGAGGTAGTGGTTATCCAGATAGAACCCGGCTACATAGCAGTAATCATCCTCAATCAGGCAGCGGCCATCGCTCACGTTAACCAGCACGTTGCGCCCCTCCCCGGCAATGCGCTCCTGGATGCGGCTGTAATCGTAGGTGTACACCGCCCGGTTGATGCTATCGTCGGTGAGCAGGGTGCGCACACTCCACTGGCTGTAGATGGAGGCGCTGAATGCGATCACCAGCAGTGCCATCGTGACGACCCGGTGTGATGGCAGCCATGACGCAATCGCCACATAAAACACCAGCGGCAGCCCGATGCCGTACATCACCACGTACTCGTGGCCGTGCGCCAGGTTAATCATAAACGCCAGCCAGAACACACCCCACAGCGCCGTGAAAAATGCGGTCTGGCGCTGTTTGCCACGCTGCCGCCAGATGTAACCGCTGGCGACAGCCACCATCACCACCCCGAAAGCCCACACCAGCGCCGTTTCCCCATCCACGCGCCACGGCAGCGTCCAGCGCACCAGCCGCACAAACTCCACACGTGCGAACTCGCCCCACGGCAGCACATCTTTGCCCACCGTCCGCCCGAACTCCTTCTCGCCGAACACAGGCAGGCGGCGCAGTGCGCTGTCTACAATGCTGGTTTCTGCAAAGGGTACGCCACGCCGCACCATTTCTATCACGAGGTTGTAGCCGAGGAAAAGCGCACCCCACACAATCGCCGATGTGAAAACGCGCACGGACGTTAGCCGCACTAACTGTAGGGGCGAGGCCATGCCTCGCCCGTGCTTACGGATACCGGCGATCAATTGCCACGCCGTCCACAGTGCCAGAATCATGTACGATGAGTAGCCGCGCCCCAGAGACACCGCAATCAGTGCGGCGGCGTATACCGGCCACACACGCTGATTCGGCCCATATCGCGCAATTGCCAGTAGTAGCAAAAAATTTCCGAATAGCGCCGGTTGGTCGTAGTGGATCATGTCTTTGTAGAACACCAGCCACCATCCACTGAACGCCAGCAGCACCGCCGCCAGTGCCCGCCAGCGGTTGCCGGTGAGTGTATACGCCAGCAAACCCGCCACCACCAGCGTTGCCACATAGACCGCGTTCATGGCCTGCCGCGCGAGCTGCACCTGCCACGCTGCGTTATCCGTCATGGAAAGTAAGCCGCCCAGCATCGCACTGAAGAAGAACGGGTAACGGTCAAAGTACTCGTATTCGGTGTTGCCGTCCGCGTCACGGAATTGCAGTGCGTGGCCCACAAAGCCATTACCCGGTGTGGCGTGGCTGCTGATTGCCAGCCCGTGCGAGGATGTCCAGCCGTGGTTGGGGCCGTAAAACCCGACGTTGGGAGCCTGCAAGATAAATACCAGCACACCAGCCAGCACCACCAGCGCGTAAAACAGCATATCGGCGCGAATGAGGCTGAGACGGCGCAGGCGGGCGGGGGCGTCGGTTGTCGAATACGTTTCGGGTGCAGTTGTCATACGGCGCTTCACAGTCATAGACGGGAAAACGCAGAGAGGTTCGCACAGTTTCTGTGTAAAATCCAGACAGCTTCCCCCATTTTATCGGGTGTTTAATCTGTACAGCGGCTGGTTTATGGTATACTTTTGCCGGATATAAGAAAGATAGCATTAGTGAGATGCTGACGCATCGCCTGTGATTCAGCCTTTGTTAACGATTTGTGATAACCTGCGGAGAATGTAACACGCATGAACCTGACCTACAGCAAAGCCGACTTCCACATGCATACCACCTGTTCTGACGGGTTGATGAGCCCGGAGGCCCTGGTCGAGTATGTGGCCGCCAACACGGATCTCACGGTTATTGCGGTTACTGACCATGAGACAATTGAAGGCTCGCTTATTGCAAAGGCCTATGCGGAGCACTTCGCGGGCGATTTTAACGGACTGGAAGTGATTACCGGCTCGGAGATTCGCTCTGCAGATGGTGAGATACTGGCGCTGTACATCTACGAGGATGTGCCCCCCGGCCTGAGTGGTGAAGAGACGATTGCACGCATTCATGCGCAGGGTGGGCTGGCTATCGCGGCTCACCCATACTCGTTCTTCTTCGCAATGCTGGGTAAAGTCGGTATGGTCGGCGCACAGGATCGCATCGCTAACCTGCCATTTGACGCGGTGGAGGTTATCAACGGTACACCCACAGAAATTTTCACTAACCCGTACACACGCTGGCGCAATCGGCAGTGGGCCAACCGGCCAGAAAGCGGCGGCAGCGATTCGCACTACATCCGTAGCCTTGGCGCAACCTACACATGGTTCCCCGGCAGCAGTGCTGCTGACCTGCGCCACGCCCTCGAAACCGGGCAGATCAAGCCGGGGGGCAGCATTTACAACCCGTTCCTGATTTTCAACTACTGGCGGGACAAGTACTTCGGTGAACACCCGGTGACGAGCCTGCCGCCAGAACGCGCCGCCCAATGGCAGCGCGTTCGAGAGACAGCATTGCAGGGTGAACTGGTGCTGGCGTAGTTGATGTGATGCAGGCCCGTTCGCTGTGGCGAACCGGCCTGATGTGCGCTAGCGGGCAGCGACTTCGACTTCGCCCGCGCCCTCGGTGGATGTGTTGTCGCGCCAGTGTTTGAGCAGGTTTTGCATTTCGCCGGCCAGACGACGGCGGCCCAGCAATGTCATCGCGGCGATGAGCGCGACCCCGGCGGCAATCTGAATGCGTGGCGGCAGGTTACGCATCCGCCCCACCATTCCCTCGGCTGTCGGTTCTACCACAAGCTCACTGCGCAGCTTTGCACGGAACTTCGTAGATGGCGTAACATCGACAAAGGCGACATCCAGACGGTTAACGGTCGTGGCGAGTGCCTGTGCTTCTGCTGCGGGGATGTCATAGCGGGCAGCCAGCCGCAGTGCATCGGCATTGCCAGCCAACTGTGCATCGGTCAGGTCTGCCAGAAAGTCCTGCACACGCACTTCATGAGGATCAAGTTGAGTCATTGTAGGTTACTTTGCCTTTCTCTCGGCCAGGTTCAGCAGATCGTCGGCGTCAGATAACGTTTCGCGCAGGGCAGTCAGTGTACGATGATATAATGATTTCACTGCGCCCTCAGTACGCCCCATAATTTCACCAATTTCTGCGTTAGAAAGCCGATCAACGAACTTGAGAATCAATAATTGCTGGCGATCTTCCGGTAGATCGCGGATAACGGACAT
>JBCCQC010000215.1:0-7124 GCA_039024535.1 Chloroflexota bacterium | reverse complement strand
TCTCAGGTATTCGGCAAACACATGGTCAATGCTGGCAGCGGCACTATTTTAAACATCTCGTCCATGACGAGTATACAGCCACTCACCCGCGTAGTGGCCTATGGCAACGCCAAAGCCGCCGTGAATAACTTCACGCAGTGGCTGGCCGTCTATATGGCAACCGAACACAGCCCGGACATCCGTGTGAATGCGATTGCGCCGGGGTTTTTCGTCGGGGAGCAAAACTACTACCTGCTGTACGATCAGGAAGACAACCTCACGCCACGCGGCCAGCAAATCATTGACCACACACCGATGGGCCGCTTTGGAGACCCGGAAGACCTGCTGGGTACGGTGCTGTGGCTGGTAAGCGATGCGTCAAAGTTCGTCACAGGCATTGTGGTGCCGGTGGATGGCGGCTTTAGCGCGTACAGTGGGGTGTGATATGGGTATATCTGCGCAGGCAACTGCACCCGCAAATACCCTGCTGGCTGCCGATGACATCCGGGAAACACTGGAAACCGGACTGGCTGGCGAGTATTCCGGCAAAAGAGTACTGATATTAATTCCCGATCACACGCGCACCATCCCGCTGCCGCAGTTATTCCGTATGCTGGCGGACGTGCTGCACGACGCCGCGAAGCTGGACTATATGGTAGCACTGGGCACACACCCGCCGCTGGATGAAGCCGCGCTATTAAAACTGGTGGGCCTCACGGCAGATGAAAAACACGACACCTACGGCCACATCAACATCTATAACCACGCATGGGACGCCCCTCACACGCTCACCACCATCGGCACCATCACACAGGATGAGGTAAAAGCCATTGCCGGTGATCTGTGGCACCACACACTCGGCGGCGATGTGGATATTCGCATCAACCGGCACATCTACGACTACGACCATGTGCTTATCCTCGGCCCCACCTTCCCGCATGAGGTGGTCGGGTACAGCGGCGGCGCCAAATACCTGTTTCCCGGCATCAGCGGTGCAGACATGATTAACGTCACGCACTGGCTGGGCGCACTGGCAACGGTACTCGGCACCATCGGCATTAAAGATACCCCCGTCCGCGAAATGATCCATCGCGCGGCAGAGCGTGTGGCCGTGCCAGTCACGTTAATTGGCCTCGTCGTGGAAAAAGACGGCCTTGCCGGGATGTTCATTGGCGACCACATCAGCGCGTGGCACGCCGCCGCCGATCTATCCAGCCAGCGACATGTGGTATGGGTGGACGAGCCTTACCAGCAGGTGATGAGCGTGTGCCCACCGATGTACGATGAACTGTGGACAGGTGCCAAAGCGATGTACAAGACGGAACCGGCTGTTGCTGATGGCGGCGAGGTAATCGTCTACGCACCACATCTTGATGTGGTGAGCTTTGTTCATGGTGCGGGTATCTACGAAGCGGGCTACCACATCCGTGACTTTTACCTGAAGCAGTGGGAGACCTACGGGCATCTGCCGCTGGGCGTACTGGCTCATGGCACACACTTACGGGGTAGCGGCACCTATGAAAACGGAATCGAGTACCCGCGCATCAACGTCACACTCGCCAGCCAGATCAGTGCAGATGACTGCGCCCGCCTGAACCTGGGCTACATGAACCCGGACGAGATCAGCATGGACGAGTGGGCCGACCGGGAAAACGAAGGCGTGCTGCTGGTCAAAAAAGCCGGCGAAATGCTCTACCGCGTGCGAGAATAGCTACCCGACCCCTGCCCCGCTATGCATCCGGGTTCCACAGTGCGCGAACCCGGTGTGCGGCCAGTTTGGGCCGCCTATCCCGCGTGAACACGCCCTTGTAGTTCATGCCGTTAACTCGCAGGGTGCCCTGGCTGGTCTTGAAGTCGCACATGTTCCAGATGTGCTGGCCCACCACCCACGGCTTTGTGTCCGTCAGTTCAATCTGTCGCACAAGGTATTCCGCCTGCCACTCCTCGCTGAACATCTCCGGCGGCTGTGCGTGGTGCCCCGGCAGCGTATCCGCGCCAAACTCCGTCAGGATGAACGGCTTCGGGTATAGCTCGTGGATGAGGTCAATTTCGCAGTTCAGCAACTCTATTGCCCGGTCAATCTGCCCGGACTGCGTATACCACCCGAAGTAGCGATTGAGGCACACCACATCCACAAACGCAAACGACTCCTCGATGGCCCCCTCATGGCTCACCAGCGTGATAGGCCGGGACGGGTCAAGCTCACGGGCCAGCGCAGCCAGCCCCCGGAACATATCTACGGCCTGTGGCTTGCTCGGATTTTCCATTACCGTCATGTCATGCTCATAGGCGGCACGTGCCTCCAGCCGCGCAGAGTGCGGTTCGTTCGCCAGTGACCACATGATGACGGAGGGGTGATTTTTATCGCGGTCAATCATCTCGCGCAGCATTTGCTGGCAGAGTGCATTGCGTTTTTCCAGTCCGGGGTCATCCCCACTCAGGTAAAACAGGCCCACGGCTGGCGTCTCGTCTATCACCATAAAACCCAGCCGGTCAGCCAGATCCATCATCTGCTCGGAGTACGGGTAATGCGACGTGCGGAACGAATTTGCGCCCATCCAGTCCATCAGCGCGTAGTCCTTCACGATAAGCGCGGGCAGCAGTCCCTTCCCTACCACCGGGAAATCTTCGTGCCGCCCGAACCCGACGAGTTTTACCGGCTCGCCGTTGAGCAGAAGCTGCTCGCCCTCTACTGCTATTGTGCGGATGCCAATTTGGAGTGTGTAACTATCGACAACCGTTTCACCGTCCAGTAATTCTACAGTGAGATCATAGAGATGGGGTGTTTCCGGTGTCCACAGTTTTACATCCGGCACTTTGAGTTCAATAGCTGTCACATCGCTGATGCTGGATTCGCTGTGTATGGTTGTGCTGTGCCCCTCAATTGTGGTGCGAATGCGCATGGGATTACCATGGGTGCGATCTACTTTAACCCACGTAACACCTGTATTACTTTCAATTTCATGTGTCACTGTAATGTCTTTGATGGCTTGTTCTGGCTCTGTGTAGAGCAGCACCGGGCGATGTATCCCCGCATACGGGAAAAAGTCGTAGGTGGTGTCCGGGTAGCCAGCGCGGTTAAATGACGCCTCCGGGTGTGCGCCCATGCCCCCCGGCGGCACTCTGTCCGGCAGCAGATGCCCATCCACACGCGCCACCAGCACATTACGATAATCGCTGACGTATTCAGTCACATCAAATGCAAACGGCAGATGCCCGCCCTCATGCTCCCCGACGCGAACCCCGTTCAACCACAACTCACAGAAGTAGCTCACGGCATTAAAGCGCAGGTAGATGCGCTGGCCGCGCCACCCCCACGGCAGTTCGAACTCCGTGCGATACCACGCCACACCCGTATAATCCCGGTGATCGGCAAATTGTTCGTTCCAGCTACCCGGCACGGCAATAGGCCGCATCTGCGCGGGGGTCAACTCTGTAGCGTTGAGTGATTCGTCGGGGTCAAAGCAAAAATCCCAGAAGCCAGAGAGATCAAGCATCTGGCGGTGCGGGTTGGACTGCGGGTAGAGCATGAGGGTACGCTTTCTGTGGCGATGTGAATACGCGCGATTGTGGCACAGATAACGGCACGGGGCAATTTTTTGTGATGTGAGGGGAATGTGCTACAATCTGCGGCGGGTTGCAACCCGCAGGGTGTGTGGCAGTGCATCGCCGCACATGACGTGTAACATCTGTGATGGGCAATCGTGAATTGTGTAGTCCTCGTTGCGATTGCAAATTCAACCGGCGCTCCTATCAGACCCGCGAACGCCATAAGCGGACGTAAATAGGAGTAGTGGGTAGGGCCTGAAGGTTGGCAGCTTTAGCCTTACCCACTTCCTTTTCACATAGTGTGATGCGATTAGCGTATCACACGCGGCTTTGATTTCCCACTTTCCATCTCTCCACCACAGGGCAATCGCATGAAACGAATTCAGAGCATCACAATGGGTCAGGTGGCGTTATTAGAGACGTTATAGATAACCTCCCTGCCCGTTGTTGCTACTGATGGCCTTCTGTGACCTGAAAACAATTTTGATGCGATCCCCCTGCCCCCCGGACACAATGAATTGCACATCAGCCGATAGTTCTATAAAGTTATGCCTGTGGATTGTACATCACCCGATCAGTCAGCCGTTGTCCGTTCACTATCCAGAGAAGACATTCATGGCAAACAAAGATTTTGAGACAGTCTCTGAAAATTGGAACCGGTTGGGTGCAATCAATCCCCTGTGGGCCATCCTTACCTCCGATGAAAACTGGGATATGGAGGTTTTCCTGAAAACCGGGGAGCAGGAGATTGACCGGCGCATAAAGCAGGTACAGGAGTTTCATCCCATTGATGTTGGCCGTGCGCTGGACTTCGGATGTGGGGTGGGGCGGCTCACACAACCCCTTGCAAAGCATTTTGAACAGGTCGATGGCGTTGATGTGGCGCAAACCATGATCGACATCGCACGAGACATCAACCGGTTCGGAGGGCGCTGCACCTATCATCACAATGAGAAATCTGACCTGACATTGTTCCCCGATGACACCTTTGACTTTATCAATTCCAGCCTGGTGCTCCAGCATATTCCTCGTCCGGCCAGCCTCAATTACATTCGTGAGTTCATGCGCGTTCTCAAACCGGGCGGTCTGGCATTTTTTCAGGTGGTGAATACATGTGGCACAGCATCAAACAACATCCAGCAGCAATATCCTGTTCTACCATCCCATGCATTTAACGCACAATTAACCGTTCTGAATCTGCCAGCGAAAATGACATCCAACAGGACATACGAGGTTATGGTGCGCGTTAAAAACCTGAGCAACTACAACAAACCTGACGGCGATAACACCCCCCTGACGCCCGCAGAACACGATGGCGTCATCTGGCATGGAGCAACTTTTATCCGGGCAAAACGCTCAATTAAACTCGGCAATCACTGGTGGGATGAATCTGGAAGGCCGGTCAAATATGACGATGGCCGCACACCGTTACCACACGACATCCTACCGGATTTTGAAGTTGATATACCCATCAAGGTAACGGCCCCTGCGACGGCAGGCCGCTACACACTCGAATTTGATATGGTGCAGGAAGGCGTTGCATGGTTCGGCAAACAGGGGTCTGCCACCAGCCGCCACCCTGTCACAGTCAGGCGTAACGGTGTCAGGCTCCGTAGCACACCGCCTGCACAGCCCACCAAAGAGAGCCTGATGAACATGTACCCGCTTAAACTGACCGAGGTCATCGGGGCGGTTCGCGCTGGCGGGGGCAGCGTGCTGGATATTATTGAGCGGGGCGACCTCAACTGGACACAGTACATCTATTACTGCACAAAATAGCGGGGCACCCCGGTGCTGCACCACCATTAAGATTCACTGGTGTTGTCTCCGCGTTCACCCAGATGAATGAGCAGCCACCCACCCAGCCCACACACCGCGCTCACTGTCAGCAGTGCCGCATCCAGCGCCCGGAACTCCCATTGCAGGTTGTTCACATAAATCGAAATCATTGTAAGCATGTACAATATACCGATGAGAATACCCCACGAAAAGAAGAAGTACCCGATAATCAGCAGGCGTTTTTTCGTATTCATACGCTAAACCTATCACTTGCCAGCAAACGTAACGGTCGCATTCATCATAAGAATACCGTGCCGTTGCTATAAGATTATCAATGAGTGGGAGAAGATATGGGGTTCAGTTAATCAAACGCTCAGACGTGCGCATGTTACCCGGTAAGGCCAGTGTACTGCACGGCGATGTTCCCCACACACGCCGCACACAAGACCAGCGTTGCCAGTGTGAGCACACGCACCCGATACACGCGCACCGTTTCCGCCGGGTAAAGCACCTGGTATACCCCTACGGACAGGCCCGCTGCACTCGCCGCATAGAGTGGCAGCCCACGCATCCCGAATAGCAATGGCACCATCCACACAGATAGTACGCCGCCCACCATACCCACCGTCCCCAGCCAAACCACACCCAGCGTCCCCACGTAGAACCAGCGCATCTCCGCCACCTGCTGCGTGAAGTCCAGCCAGCCCCATGCCACCGCAAACCCGATACACGCCGCGCATAGCACCAGCCAGATGAGCACCCCACCCATAAAAAACAGATACGGCTCCAGCCCACGTGTGTTCGCAATAACGCCCTGATTGGCACGATAGTCCACGGAGTAGAGGAACAGCAACAGCACACTCAGTGCCACAGCCCATACCTCGAAGCGCACCTCGTCCAGCCGTACAGTTTGCATCATGGTAAGGGTCTCCTGTGAAGCCCCCTGTGCAGCAAGCCATGACACGCTGTGCACATGGGGATGCTGCTACTGCAAGCCCGGCCAGCGGCTAATACAGGTGGCCGGGCGATGTGGAGTAGATGACCCGCAAAACCAGTGAGCCAAACCGCACAATGTCCTGGCTGTTTACCGGGTGCATGGTGGATTTCGGCAGGCGTTTGCCCTCTACCCATGTGCCGTTGGTGCTGCCCATATCCTGCACGCGCACGTCCGTGCCACTGCACCACAACCGCGCATGAACACGACTGACACCGTAGCGCTTTGCCTCGAACATATTGAGGTCAACTTCCGGGTCAACATTTGTCTTCGGGTCGCGGCGGCCAATATCCATTTCACCAATGCGATGCTTGACGCGCAGCACTTTATCCGTGCCTGGTTGCTCAAAGTAGATATAACCGGGCCGATATTTAGAGTCCGTCTGTGGCTTTTCACGCTCCATAAAACCGGGCCACATTAACTGGCCGGTACCCAGGGGGGCCGTGGTCTGGTCGCCAAGGCGCTCAAGATCTTCCAGTGTGCGAATCTCCGGCACTTCTGCGGTTGTGTGAACCGGGCGCGGCGCGGGTTCTGGCTCAGGTTCCGGGCGCCTGAGTTTTTGCGGGGCCGGTTCGGGTTCTTCATCGGGTGTACCGATGTATTCGTTGCATTTGTCACAGAATGCACGATGCGGGGGATTGGGATAGCCGCAGAATTTGCAGGCTGTGCGTTGATCCTTATACATTCGATGTACCTCTTCCATGCCACACTAATACAAGTACAAAGACCCTTCCAATACAATGATACCAGAAATAACGTAAATTGTCATGAAAAAACGTAAATATGCGGTATCTGGTCAATATAATCTAACCATCTGACTAAT
>JBCCQC010000214.1:0-7148 GCA_039024535.1 Chloroflexota bacterium | reverse complement strand
GGAACAGGCGTCTTACTGCCCTGCGCACTGACTGGTGTGCCTCTGGCAGTTAATAACAATAACAGGGAGAAAGATATTAGAAACCACTGTCTCAATGTCAATGCTCCCCGTCTGGAATCGATATAATCAGTAGACCACATACCAACATTCTAGCAACTTTAAATGAAGATTGCACCAGATAGACAACAATTCGCAGCAATTTGAGGTACACTGGTCATTATGACAGACAAACACCCTGACCCCACCCCGGCTATCCAGCAACTTGTTTCGCAGCGTCTCGGCCTCGATGTCGAGATGGGGCGTGCTATCCGGCTGGGATCAGTACTGGATAAGCTGGCTACAGATCGGGCTGATTTTTTAAAGCAACTCCAGGCAGAGCCAGAAACCGGCAACACCTGGCAACAGCTTATCTATGAACTGACCATCGGCGAAACCTATTTTTTTCGTAACCAGGCACAGTTCAAACTGCTGCGCGAGTATGTGGTGCCGGAACTGGTCAACCGGCTGGCAAACACCCGTCACCTTTACGTGTGGTGCGCTGGCTGTGCAACTGGCGAAGAAGCCTATTCGCTGGCAATTTTACTGCGAGAAACCCTGCCAGATGCAAGAAACTGGCAACTGACCATCGTCGCTACCGACATCAATGTACGTGCAATAGAAGCTGCACAGCGCGGTGTTTACCGACAGTGGTCATTCCGGCATGAAGGCTCCGATATTACAGATCGCTACTTCCGGCAGACAGAGAACGGTTACGTCATCCACGATGATATTCGGCAGATGGTTCGGTTTCGGCAGGCCAACCTCATCAGGATGTCTGAGCGGCAGTGGGCACACCTTATCATGTGCCGGAATGTGATGCTGTACTTCAGGGAAAGCGCCAAACGCATGGCAGAAAAAACCCTGCTGGGGTCGCTACACGATGGCGGATGGCTACTGCTGGGCCATGCGGAGGCCCTGCTGGATGAGCAAAAACTGATGGAAACCCGCATCTACGCCGGTGCAATTTCCTACCAGAAGCCGCTCCCCATGGCAGAAGATAAACCCGACCCGGCCCCACGCCCAACGCCCCCGACGGGTGGCCTGCGGGTAACAGGCACCTTTGCGGCTGTGCGCCTTGATGATGAACTGGACGCATCGGCAGAAACTTACCGCTCCGCTGTAAAAGCCTACCAGAATGAGCAACATGATCGGGCGGAACGGCTGCTGGCTGACCTGCTGATCTACCGGCCAGATGACAACGAGGCGCGGGTGATGCTGGCTGCTGTTTTTGCCAACCGGGGGGCCAGTACAGAAGCTCACGCTCATCTGAACACAGCCCTGCGCAAAGACCCACTCAACGCCAATGCCCATTACCTGCGGGCTATGCTCTACATGGACGTGGAGGAAAACAAACAGGCAGAGCAAGCCCTGCGTGCTGCCCTGTACAGCCAGCCAGGGCACCCACTGGCGGCATTTACACTGGGGAACCTGCTGGTAAAAACGGGCGACGTTCGGCGGGCGCGTTCCCTGTGGCAACAGGCCCTTTCTACAGCGCTCAAACTCTCACCCAACACAGCCATTTCTGATTTTAACCCTCGCACGGCAGCGAGTTTTGCACTGCTGGTAGAGGGGCAGTTAGCTACGAATCCCGATACGCTCTAGCAGTTGCTCCAGCCGTTCGATCAGTTCCTCTCGTGTGTCATCATTGAGGATGGTGTAGTCGGCGATGGCAATCGGCCCGCCTTTTTCCAGATTTTCAATCTCGCGGTAGTCGCGGGTACGAGCTTCTTCGTTGGTCAGGGGGCGTTCTGTTCGGCTGGCAAGGCGCTGATAACGAAGATGCCGCGAGGTAAACACAGCAATCAAAACCAGCGGCACCCCCAGCGTAGACTGGAGCAGTTTGTATTCACCAAAGCCATACAACCCATCAATAATGATAACGTCGTGGGCCTGTAGTGCGGTTTGCAGGTGGGGTAATGCACGCTGTGCAATGGCGTTGATGCCTTCGCCGTTGCGGATGTCCTCCCGAACCATACGCTCGTTAAGGGGGGTCAGTGATAGGCCACGATGGTGAACCTCATCCACAACAATCTGCCCGAAGCGATACTTATAAAACCCCTGCTGCGCCATGTATTCGGCACATACCGATTTACCGGAACCCGGCATCCCGACGAACGCAATCGCCATTTTTGCTGACTGTGCCATGAATTGCTCCACCTGCGAACGAACCCGCAACATTCTATCGGTTCGCTGTGGTTGTCACAAGTTGCTAGAATATCAGCGTTTAATGTGCAGCGTTTACCGGCTGGAGCCTCGAGATGGATATTCCAAACCCCTATTGCCCTGTGCCACAGCAGCATAACACCTGTGCGTTTGTTGGCCGGGAAGGGCTATTCGACCATATCAATCAGTATTTTCTGGATTCGACCAGCACACATGCGTTCCTCATGACCGGCAAACCGTTCATCGGCAAAACAGCAGCCCTGCACCAGTTAAACCGGCGCTTCAGCGAACGATACATCGGGGTATATATCTCCCCCGGTAATGCGCCCATACGCACAGAAGCACAGCTTCTCAAAATGTTTACACGGGCCGTTATGAACGCTTTTGCAGAAAGTCACCTGCTGATCGTTGATTCTCGAGACAACAGGATGGATGACGAAGACAGCAAGATTACCGCAGGCTGGTTTGCAGAAGTCTTCATTCCGCGTGTGCTTTACAGCATCCGGGCACACCGCCAGCTTATTTTCCTCGTTGATGACGCTGAACCCTTGATTGACTACTGGCAGCAACACCACAATATCGGCGGCATTACAGACCTGCTGCAACAGCATGACCAGTTGCACATGGTGCTGGCGACCGGTGATACTGTAGAGGCTCAGGTGCCTGCCCTTAACAACCTGGTGGCACAGCACTATATGCACCGGCTGGGCAATCTATCTGCTGGTGCGGCAAAGACTCTGGCACAGGTCTCGCCGGCATACACTCTGGACGCGGCGGCACAACAACTGGTCGTGCAACTTACCGGGGGCATCCCGCTGTTGTTGCAGTGCCTGTGCTACCTGCTGCACGAGCAATCCCACGAGGCGGATTATCTGCCATACACGTTTACGGCAGGGGATGTGCGTGCTCTCGTCCCCGAAGTGCTGGAACAGGTATCTGCTGTCTTCTATGATGAGTGGCAGCAGCTTACCCTCAATGAGCGATTGGTACTGACAGCCCTCAGTTCACTGAGCTATCGCAACCCGCTGGAGCCAGTAACCGTGCAGCAGATCGAAAACTGGCTGGTGGCGACAGACTACCCACTGGACGATACTGCGATTAAGTCGAGTGTGCGCGGGCTGGAATACCGGCTGCTGGTCGGTAAAGATGCCGCTGGTCTCGTTGTAGTCAGTAGCATTTTGCAATCGTGGCTTGCAGCTAACGCTCGGCTTGATGATGTGCCGTCAGGAAGCGCAGGGCTGGTGAATGGCACCCGGCGTGACGTACAACTGTGGGCGGTTGCGCTTGCAATTATACTAATTCTGGTATTGCTTATCGCACAGGGGGTCATTCGTAATGCGGAACCAGCCGCCCCACCACCTGACCGGGCCGTGCCCACCGTCACACTGGCAAACCCTTAAACACCCAATCATCGGCTGAGGGGAACAGGTACCTCGCAACTGCCGTCTTCAATGTCACACACTGTCAACACATCCTCACCCCGGCGTACCTCAAAGCTGACGAAATCCTGTGTTGCAATCCAGAATGCACGGCTGGGTGCCACCGCCCGCCACGCATGACGCGAATCGCAGTAGGCTTCCATCGGGCGCTCGCCCTGTGTATTCGTCCATATCTGGTAACAATCCAGTTGAGGTAGTCGCTCCGGTGGCTGAGAGGCATTGGCCCGCCACGCGTTAGAATTGAAGGTGATTTCACCGCCGGTTCGCTCACGTACAAACGTGATCCCACTGACATCTACAACTTCTGCCGAGCTATTGTATAGAACAATCGTCTCATCGTCATAGCGGAGTGTGATAAGCGCGAAGTCCTCGCCCAATATAGCAACAACCGGGTCTGTTGGCGTTGCTGTTGGGGGCGGTGTATCTGTCGGGATGGCCGTGTTTGTGCTGGTCGGCTCTGGTGAGGGGGTGGTGGTGACGGTAGCCGTAGCGGTCGCTGCATCTGTTACCGTAGATGGAGCCGTATTTGTTTCAGCAGGTACATCTTCTGTGGCTTCCTCCGTCAGGATCGGTGGAGCGCTAACTTCACTGGTTTGCACCGCAGATGACACCCGTGTAGACGGCTGGTCATCCCCTGTGCGCTGTGATGTAAAAATCAGCACACCGGTGCCCACGATGGCAATCGCCACAACGACAGCACTCACAATAGCCGTCAGGCGTCGATTGCGTTGCTGTCGTCGGGCCATCTTCTTCAGTTTGGTAGATGTACCTTCCGTCGGGTTAGACTCCGGCATGACCGGAGATTGAAGTTTCGACTTATTGACGGCTGATGTCGCTGCCGGGCCAAACCATGAGTTGTTTTCTGGAGAGATAGGCGCAGCACGCAGGTCTTGCTCTGCACGGGCAGTGACCAGATCAATGTTGTGGGTATCTTCATTGTCGCTGATAGCAAATGCCCGCTCAAGGGCACCGGTAAATTCTTCACCAGATTCGTATCGATCTTCCGGTTCCTTGGAGAGCACCTTCATGATAACCGCTTCGACCTGCGGCGAAATGTCCGGGTTTAGCGAGGTTGGCGGCGGTGGTGGGTCGCTCAGGTGTTTGAGGGCCACACTCATGGCAGAGTTGTCATCGAATGGCACCCGGCCCGTCAGCATCTCATACAGGCAGATGCCCAGTGAATACAGGTCGCTTTGCGGTACCGCCTGCGCAGAGGAAACCGCCTGCTCTGGCGCGATGTAATGGGCGCTGCCAAACGTATTGCCGATTGTCCCTTCCGGCACGCTTAACGCCAGCCCGAAGTCGGTCAGAACAGCGTTCCCATCCTCTGTAACCAGGATATTGGAGGGTTTCACATCCCGATGGATGACCCCTTCACTATGTGCGTAATCGAGAGCATTCGCCATCGCCCGGATGATCTTGAGGATAAGCGCATGGGACATCATCGTGCTGTTGCGAACGTGACGTTTCAGGATCTGGCGCAGGTCTTCGCCTTCGATAAAAACCATCGCCATGTAGTAATTCTCATTGGCCTGCCCGAACTGGTAGACCCCGACGATATTGGGGTGACGCAGGCGGGCAATTGCCCGCGCCTCTCGCTGAAAGCGCTGATAGTATTCGTCACGATCTTCACCCGTGATGAGGTGGGAGTCAATAACCTTGACGGCAGCAAAACGGTCGAGGTTGGCATCATAACCGTTATAAACACGTGCCATCCCACCACGCCCCAGCAGAGACTTGATGGTGTAATCCCCCATCTGTGTTCCGATTAACGGATCCGTCGTGGACATGAAGACCTTTCCACTGATGCTGCCCGACCATTGATACGGGGGCAGGTTACTGTTTGCAAATTAACATTACCAGAGCCAGCCATGATGTGCCACTCGGAAGTTACAGAATGTAAACGAGAAGTTGATGTCACCTGCCTGTTTTGACCCTGCACTGCTTCATCGATCATTCTGTATCTGTAGGGAGTAGCCATCTACTAAAATGCTCCGGATGCGCTATACTGTAGATGCGATTTTTGGAACGACCGCAGAGGTAGCGACAGCCTTGAGTTCTTCCCCAGATATTCCAGAAAAAGAAATGCGAGAGCGATGCGCTAGTATTCTAGCAGCATCGGCAGATGAGGCAAGGCGACTTGGCCACGAGTACATCGGTACAGAACACCTGTTTATTGCCGTCAGTAAAAACCGGGATGGAGCCACGGCTACCCTGTTGCGCCGTGCAGGTCTGAACCCGATGACCGTCCGCAACGAAATTCGGATGGAAATCGGCAGTGGAGATGGCACCACCCGCGAGATGCTACCCCTCACCCCCCGCAGCGAGATTGTGCTGTCTCTGGCAATCTTCCTTGCAGAGCAGGAAGACAGCACTGAGGTTGATGAGGCCCATGTGCTGCTGGCCCTGTTGCAGGAGGGCGAAGGGGTCGCCGTGCGTAAGCTCATGGACATGGGGTTCGACCTGAACCTGTGGTTACAGCGCTTGCTGTTAGAAGCACAGGAAGAAGACTCCAACCGTGATAACAGCATCGACAGCGACTCGCTGGACTTCAGCGATTTTGATTTCGATAGCGACAGCGATATTTCCCCATTCGGGGAGCGTACCCCCACCCCACTGCTGGATAAATATGGGCGCGATCTGGTTTCTGCTGCGGAGAACGCACGCATTGGCCCCGCCATCGCCCGCGACCGCGAAATCCGCAGTGTGGCCCGCACATTGTCTCGCAGCAAGAAAAATAACCCGCTGCTGCTGGGTGATGCCGGTGTGGGCAAAACCGCCGTCGTAGAGGGCCTTGCCTACGCGATCTACACGGGTGAGGCTCCGTCGCCGCTGCTGGAAAAACGCATCATCGAAATCGAAATCGGCACGCTTGTGGCTGGAACCAGTCTGCGCGGTCAGTTCGAAGAGCGGCTGATCGGCATCATCAACGAGGCCAGCAAAAGCGGCAACGTAATCCTGTTTATTGATGAGATTCACACCATTGTCGGGGCCGGGGATACCATCGATAGTAATCTGGATGCTGCCAACATCCTCAAACCGGCCCTCGCACGTGGAGATATTATGGTGGTGGGGGCCACAACTCACGAAGAATACCGTAAAGCCATTGCACAGGATCCCGCGTTGCAGCGCCGCTTCAGGACAATTGACGTGGACGAACCCTCAAAGGAAGACGCCCGCCATATTCTTGAAGGCCAGCGGATGCGCCTTGAATCTCACCATGAGGTAAACCTGCCAGACGAGACAATGAAAGCGGCCATCGAACTCTCTGTGCGCTACATGCCAGATCGCCGCCTGCCGGACAAAGCAATCGACCTGCTGGATGAAGCCTGTACCCGCGTCGTCATTCGTAGCCATGCCCCGGATGTCATCGAGGCAGATGATATGCAAACCGATGCCCTCAGCAGCGTAACACCCAACGACGTGGCCTCTGTACTGTCCGACTGGACAGGCATCCCGGTACAGGAGATGACACAGGAGGACAAAGAGCGCCTCGCAAAGCTGGAT
>JBCCQC010000213.1:0-7148 GCA_039024535.1 Chloroflexota bacterium | reverse complement strand
TACTTCTCGAACGACCGAAATTGCACCCATACATATGAATAGTTTATTTGCCCTAAACCAGAATCGCGTCCTGCTCACCCAGAACAACACGCGGGTCAGTCACCACGCCATTGAGCGCAGTTGCCGCAGCCGTCATCGGGCTGGCGAGGAACGTGCGCCCACCCTTACCCTGGCGACCTTCGAAATTACGATTACTCGTGCTCACCGCATACTGGCCCGGTGCAAGCTGGTCGCCGTTCATGGCGATGCACATAGAGCAGCCTGCTTCGCGCCACTCGGCACCTGCCGCCTTGAACACCTCATCCAGCCCTTCTCGTTCAGCCTGCTTCTTCACCTTCTGGCTGCCCGGAACCACCATCACGCGGAGGTTATCGGCAACCTTCTTGCCTTCCAGCATCTTTGCAGCCAGGCGCAGGTCACTGATGCGCGAGTTGGTGCAGCTACCGATAAACACCACATCCACCGGCTTACCCAGCAGGCTCTGGCCCGGTTGCAGGCCCATGTAATTGAGCGCCTTGTCCAGTGCCATCTTCTCGCTCACGTCGCGCAGGTTGTCCGGGTCAGGCACCGGGTCAGTGATACGCATTCCCATGCCGGGGTTCGTGCCGTAGGTAATCATCGGAACAAGATCATCAGCGTTCAGCTCAACCACAGCGTCAAACTCCGCGCCATCGTCCGTCGGGAGCGTGCGCCACTCGGCTACAGCCCTGTCCCAGTCATCACCCTGCGGAACCGCCGGACGACCATACATGTACTCAAACGTAATGTCATCCGGTGCAATCATACCGGCACGCGCACCACCCTCGATGCTCATGTTGCAGATGGTCATACGGCCATCCATGCTCAGGGAGCGAATCGCGCTGCCCATGTACTCCAGCACATAGCCGGTACCGCCACCCACGCCAATCTTTGCGATGATGCCCAGAATAATGTCCTTGGCGACCACGCCATCGGCAAGCGTTCCCTCTACCTTGATCGCCATCTTCTTCGGCTGGTTCTGGAGCAGCGTCTGCGTGGCGAGTACGTGTGCAACTTCACTGGTACCGATCCCGAAGCCGAGCGCCCCGAATGCGCCGTGCGTACTGGTGTGGCTATCGCCGCACACGATCGTCATCCCCGGCTGGGTAAGCCCCTGCTCCGGCCCGATAACGTGAACAATGCCCTGCTTCTCCCCACCCAGGTCAAACAGCGGGACACCGAAATCAGCACAGTTCTTGCGCATGATGTCAAGCTGCTTGATCGCCATCGCATCCACAACCGGGATCATGCCATCGGCCCCGCGCGGCGTGGTGGGCGTGCTGTGATCCATCGTGCCGAGCGTCTGATCCGGGCGGCGCACCTTAAGGCCGCGCTCACGGAGCTGCGTAAATGCCTGCGGCGAGGTCACTTCGTGGACGAGGTGCAGGTCAATATACAGGACGGCGGGTGAATCGTCGGTCTGTGGGCGCACCACATGCTTATCCCACACCTTTTCGAACAGTGTTTTTGGCTGGCTCATGACAGTAAATTTCCTTGCGTCTTGTTTGCGTGTTATCGAATTACGGTACAGGCGCGGCATACCGCGCCCATACACACCAACGTGTTATTCTGCGGAGCGTGTGACGCCCACGGTAGCTGCACTACCCTCTGGCTGGTGAGATCCATGCCCCACAGTCGCCAGCATCCGGTTCAGCGATGCGAGGTAAGCCCGCACACTGGCGACGATCACATCATCGTCCGCGCCATACCCCCCGAAAGAGCGGTTGCCCTCTGGCGTGGCAATGCGTACCGTCACCTCACCGATAGCATCAATGCCCTCGGTCACGCTGTGTACGCTGTACTCTATCAGGGTATTCGGGCACTTTACAATGGCGTCCAGTGCGCGGAACGCAGCATCCACCGGGCCAGTACCCACTGCTGCCTGAACGTACTCCGCGCCGTCACTATCAGACATTTTCACAGTCGCGGTAGGCATCCCCATCGTGCCGCATGTCACCTGGATGTCCCTCAGCGTAAAAATTTCCTCAATGCCCTGGAACTCATCGGCCATCAGCGCTTCCAGGTCGGCATCAGTAACGTTCTTCTTGGCATCGGCCAGGTCTTTAAACCGCTTGAAGATGTCGCGCAGTTGCTCGTCATCCATCTCGTAGCCCAGTTCGCTCAGGCGCACGCGCAGCGCATGGCGGCCACTGTGCTTGCCCAGTACCAGTCGGCTCTGCGAGAGGCCCACCGTTTCCGGCGTCATGATCTCGTAGGTGCTGGCGTGCTTCAGCATCCCATCCTGATGGATGCCGGCCTCATGTGCAAATGCGTTCGTACCCACAATCGCCTTGTTCGGCTGGATGGGCATTCCAGTGTAGTTACTGACCATGCGGCTGGTGCGCGTAATTTCCTCCGTGACGATGTTGCTGCGCAGGTTATAAAACTGCGGGCGCGTGTGAATCGCCATTGCAACTTCTTCCAGGCTGGTGTTACCCGCGCGTTCGCCAATCCCGTTAATCGTCACTTCCACCTGGCGCACACCGTTTTTGACTCCGGCCAGCGTATTGGCCGTCGCCAGGCCCAGGTCATTGTGGCAGTGAACCGACCAGATGATACCGCTGCCCCTGCCCGCGCCCGGTGTTTCCGCAATCAACTGCGACAACGTTTCGCCCCACTCTTCCGGCGTGACGTAACCGACCGTATCCGGGATGTTGAGCGTAGTTGCGCCGCACTCCACCGCCAGTGACAGCACCTGCAACAGGTACTCAATATCGGTGCGTCCAGCGTCCATCGGGCTGAACTCCACATCGTCGCACAGGCTTTTCGCCAGTGTCACGGCCATGCGGATTTTCTCCAGGCCCTGTTCCTGCGTGAGGCCGGTCTGGTACTTCAGGTGAATATCGGATGTACCCAGAAACGTGTGAATACGGGGCTTTGCGGCGTCCTTCACGCCTTCCCAGCAGGTGAGGATGTCACCTTCTACAGCGCGAGCTAACCCGGCAATCGTCGGGCCACCTTCTGTGCCCACCTCGCGCGAGATGCGCTGCACAGCGGCCAGGTCATCCGGGGAGGCGGCAGGGAAACCGGCTTCGATAATGTCGACGCCGAGTTTGTCCAGTTGACGGGCAATCTCCAGCTTTTCGACACTGGTCAGGGTTGCGCCGGGGCTTTGCTCACCATCGCGCAGGGTGGTATCAAAGAAAATTACCGTCTGGTCATCATAGGTACGTGCTGGCATGTTGGGAGTGTTCCTTTCAGTCTAGAGTTAAGTGAATGCTGCTGTTGAGTCAAGCGAATAAGGTCACTAAGGTCGCTTTCAGACACAGGCATCACCCCCTTTTGTCACCACACCGGGGTCGTCGTCCATCCGGTTTACTGCCTTTCTTTTCCAAACTTCAGCATTATGCAAAACGTTCTATCAGCCACCAGATCACGACGGCGACAAAGATCATGCGTGCAGCAATGCTATATACAGAATATTTTATCGTACTATCTTCAATTTCCAGATCAAGAACACTCTGTTGTTCCCACCGCTCATCGTACATCAAGCCAAACTGATAGTTGTCCGTCTCAGTCGAAACTTGCAGGGCATATGCCAGCAGTGCCATCTGTCGCACTCGTAACAATCTGGCTTTTTTGATCGACTTAAGAGGAATGTCCCAGCCTGCGCAGGTTAACCGGCTCTCTGTAAGCATGGCCACGCCGCGCTTGGAAACAACCCAGCCAGCCTCATACCGAACCTGACTATCAGGCTCTTTCATCTTACGTGCCTTTGTAGCACCTGCGACAATGACACGTTCACCAAGATTGCGCGATTCAAATCGCCTGACCCAAACTGGTACGAGATATGACAGATTGGTAAAGACACGTGAAGCGTTCGCCAGCGCTTTGAGCATTCCTCTTCCTCGCTACCTAACCCTGCTGCTTGATATTCTTCGCGTCCAGGAACGGCATCATCTCGCGTAGGTTCGCACCCACTTCTTCGATGAGCAAATCGTGTTCCTGCTGGCGGCGGGCGTTGAAGTTCGGGCGGCCCTGCTCGTTTTCCTCAATCCAGCGGTTGGCAAAATCACCATTCTGGATGCGAGTCAGCACACCGGCAAACTCCTCTTTAATCATGCTCTCGATCTCGTCACCGATCTCGTAGCCGCCCTGCTCTGCGGTGTTGGAAACGCTGTACCACATGTAACTGAGGCCACCTTCGTACATCAGGTCGACAATGAGCTTCAGCTCGTGCATACACTCAAAGTACGCCACTTCCGGCTGATAGCCAGCTTTCACCAGCGTTTCAAACCCGGCACGCACGAGCGCCGTCACTCCACCACACAGAATCGACTGCTCACCGAACAGGTCGGTTTCGGTTTCTTCCTTGAACGTAGTTTCGATCACGCCTGCGCGGGTGCAGCCAATCGCCTTAGCGTAGGCCATGCCGCGTGCCTTCGCCTCACCGGATGCATCCTGGTAAACAGCCAGCAAACCCGGCACACCGGCACCCTCAGTGAACACCTCACGGACGCGATGGCCCGGTGCCTTCGGCGCAACCATCGTCACGTCCACACTTTCCGGCGGTACGATGGTCTCAAAGTGAATGTTAAAGCCGTGCGCAAACATTAGCATCGCGCCTTCCTTGAGGTTCGGTGCGACTTCTGCTTCGTAGACGGCAGGCTGTACCGTGTCCGGCAGCAGCACCATCACCACATCAGCGCCCTTCGTGGCCTCCCCCACCGTCTTGACGGTCAGGCCATCGGCCTCTGCCTTCGCCCAACTGCTGCTGCCTTCACGCAGGCCCACCACAACATCCATGCCATTGTCTTTTGCGTTCAGCGAGTGTGCATGACCCTGGCTGCCGAACCCCAGTACAGCAATTGTCTTGCCTTCAAGCAGGCTCAGGTCTGCGTCTTTATCGTAGAAAAGCGTTGCCATTGGTAAAAATACCCTTCCTGAAAAGTTAAAGTTAAATCCGTCGTCTTACCGAATACCATTGGTGGATTTCGGTAGGGGCATGGCATACCATGCCCCTATTGCCCCACCAGTACGGCCCCTAAACGTGATAGCCGTTGCCGTTTTTCGCCACGCGCTTCAGCGGCTCCGGGAACTCATAGTCGGAGTCGATAATGCGCGTGCCACGTGACATCGCAACAACACCCGTGCGCACCATTTCCAGAATCCCAATCGGTCGCAGTTCATGGGTAATGTCTTCGATCTGCGCCTCAGAAGCCGTGATTTCGATAATGCACACGTCCGGCCCCATATCCACAATACGCGCCGGGTAACGCTCACAGATTTCGGTCACGCCATTATACGAATCCGGGTCGTTTGTGCGAACCTTAATCAGCGCGAGGTCACGGGTCAGGTGCGGCTGATCTTTCAGAATCCGCACATCAATCACATTAATCAACTTATGCAGGTTAGACGCAATCAGATACGCATTACTGCGCCCGGTATCCACAACAATCGTCATACGGGAGATGTGCTCTTTGTGCGTGCGCCCCACCGTCAGGCTATCCACATTAAAGTTACGGCGGCGGAACATACTGGCGACACGGTTCAGGACACCCGGCTTGTTCTCAACCAGCGCAACCACCGTGATTTTTTGCGATGTCATTGTGTTATCCATTTTCAGCTTTCTCCCCCGGCTTCGGGCGGCGGATCATGTTATGCAGGTCGGCCCCGGCAGGAACCATCGGGTAAACCATGTCATCCTTCTCGATGACATACTCAATCAGAACCGGGCCATCAATGCTGCGTGCAAACTCCACGCTCTCTTCAATTTCCTCGCGCTTCGTCACACGCATAGACGGGATGCCGTAGGCTTCTGCCAGCTTGATAAAGTCCGGGTTAAACATCGGCGTGGACTGGTAACGCTCATCATAGAAAATTTCCTGCCACTGGCGCACCATACCGAGGAACGCATTGTTCAGGATAGCGATATTGACGTTGACCTTTTCCTGCGCCGCCGTTGCCAGTTCGCACAGCGTCATCTGGAAACCGCCATCACCCACAATCGCCCACACTTCTTCATCCGGGTTCCCGAACTTCGCGCCAATCGCCGCCGGGAAGCCAAAGCCCATCGTACCCAGGCCACCACTCGTCAGCATCGTCATCGGGCGCTGGTGTGGGTAATACTGCGCTTCCAGCATCTGGTGCTGGCCCACGTCCGTTACGGTAACAGCGTTGCCACCCGTGTGATTCCACAGGTCATTAATCACCTGCGGCCCGATGAGCTTATCGCCCATATCATGGTGAACAATATCGCGCTCATCAGCGTCTTCCTGCCAGTCCCGGATGTGGTTCAGCCACTCGGAGTGGTTACCCTGCTCCAACTTCGGCAGCATCTGCCCCAGAACCGCCTTCAAATCACCGGCTATCGGCACATCAGTCCTGACGTTCTTGTTCAATTCACTCGGGTCAATGTCAATGTGAATCTTCTTCGCGTTCGGCGCGTAAGTCTTCAGGTTGCCCGTCACGCGGTCATCAAAGCGCATCCCCAGCGCAATCAGCAGGTCAGCTTCCTGGATGGCGTGGTTTACCGCAGCATCACCGTGCATCCCCATCCAGCCCACACACAGCGGGTGATCTTCCGGGATAGACCCCTTACCCAGCAGCGTGTTAGAAATTGGGATGTGGGCAATCTCTGCCAGTTCGCGCAGTTCCTGCGTCGCGCCAGACATCATAATCCCATGACCGGCGAGGATAATCGGGCGCTCTGCGTTGTGGATCAACTCAAGCGCAGCCGCCACTTCCTCATCAGTCGCATAGTCCGGCACACGGTACCCCGGCAGCTTGATCTCGTCAGCATCCGGGTAGACGAACTCGCACACATGGTTCTGAATGTCCTTCGGCACATCAATCAACACCGGCCCCGGACGCCCCGACCGCGCAATATGGAACGCCTCACGAACGGTATAGGCAATTTCTTCCACACTCGTGATGAGGTAATTGTGCTTCGTCACTGGCAGCGTAACGCCCGTCACGTCCGTTTCCTGGAACGCATCAGAGCCAATCGCCCCGGAACCCACCTGCCCGGTAATCGCCACCATCGGGCTGCTATCCATCATCGCCGTTGCCATGCCGGTAACGAGATTGGTCGCACCAGGGCCACTCGTGGCAATGCACACACCCACACGCCCACTGGCACGGCTATAACCGTCCGCCATATGGCTTGCGCCCTGCTCATGGCGCACCAG
>JBCCQC010000212.1:0-7153 GCA_039024535.1 Chloroflexota bacterium | reverse complement strand
TCCAGCAACGACGGCAGCACGGCTATTGTGGGGAACAGGTTCATTGCCAGGATGACGTAGCGCATTAGCGAACGACCCCGGAAGCGATAGCGGCCCAGCGCATAGGCCGCCAGCCCACCCAGAATGAGCGAGAATAATGTTGCGCTGGCAGCCACCACAAAACTATTGCGCACAGACACAATAAACTGGCAGCTTGTACTGTTAGAGATGTTTGGTAGTTCGCTGGGGCGGAACAGCATATTGAAAAAGTTTGCCGGGTCGCCCAGGCCGATGAACGGGCACGATAGAATGCTCACGTAATTATCTGACGTGGGGGAAACCGGCACCAGCGTCAGCGGTTCTGCTTCTACTTCTGCCTCGCTTTTGAACGAGGTGTTGATGCCCCATGCAAACGGGAACAGCGAGTAGAAGATGAACAGGAGCAGAATCAGCCCGAAAAAGCCGCGCTCAATGAAGAACCACAGGTTTTTGTTGTTTTCTCCGACCATCGCGTTATGCCTCGTCAATGCGCAGCGTGCGCATGTATGCAATTGTAAACAGCATGGTGATGATAAAAATGGTGACGCTGATGGCCGATGCATAGCCAAGCTGCTGCCGCTGAATGAGTACATCGTGGGTGTACGTGGACATCACGAAGCGCGTGCGCCCCACCAGAATTTCGAACAGGTCGAACACGCGCAGGAAGATCATCGTGCGCAGCACCAGTGCCACACCAATTGTTGGGCGCATCATCGGCATGGTGATCTTCCAGAAGCGCTGCCACCTGTTCGCCCCGTCGATAGCCGCAGCCTGGTACACTTCGCGCGGGATCGCCAGCAAACCGGGCAGCAGCAGCAGCGCCACAATCGGCGTCTCTCGCCATACAATCACGGCCACCAGTGTGGGCACCTGCAATTCTGGCGTCAGCAGCCAGTCCATGCTCTGGTCAATTAACCCGCCCTGCAACAACGCATAGTTCACGAGTCCGGTTTCGTCCGGGCGCAGCATCACGCTCCAGAACTGCGTGGCAATCAACGTGGGAATTGCCATCGGCACCAGCATTGCCAGCCGCAGCAGCCCGATGCCCCGCACCCGTTGTGCCAGCACCATCGCCATTGCAAAGCCAATTGTGAACTGAAAGAAAGTTGCCAGCACGGTGTAGTACAGCGACGTGACAAACGACTCAATAAACTCTGTGTCGCGGGCGCTGACGACGAAATGCCGGTCGCCAATGTCGAAGCTGGTCATATCGCGGAAGCGAAGCTGCACATAGGCGCTGTCTTCCGGGAAGTAGCGGCGCGGGCGCGGGTAGACAATCGTTTCGGTGCCGTCTCTGCCGATTTCAGTTACACAGGCCCCGGCTTCGTCCGTCTCGCACGGGATGATGTCCACGCGCACGCTCCACAGGTCGGCATAGTTTTCCAGGCCAAGGAACGATACCTCTGCGGAACTGGCAAACCGTTCGTCCGTCAGGCTGGTGATGAACACGCGCTCCAGCGGGGTAATTGCCACCAGAACGAACACAATCAGCGTCGGCGTCAGCAGGTTCCACGCATTGCGTGTCCGTTTAGAGAGGATGTCCTCATCGCCGTAGAAGTGCGGCCACGCGGCCATCACCGCCCGCTGCACGCCGAACACCGCCACCAGCGCGGCCAGCCCCGGCAGCCGTGGCAGCACCCTATCTGCAAAGCTATCCCCGGCTACCCCGGTGCGGATGAACTGATAGGCGAAAAAGAGGCCAACCAGCACGATCAGCCACATGCCCAGCAGTTCTGCCGATGTCATCCGTAAAGATCCATCGCGGCGGGCGCTGTAGCGAGTGAGCAGCACCACGACAACTACCAGCAGCGGTAGCTGTACCACCAGTATTTCGCGCAGGGGCACGGTTGCAAAGGTGCTGGTCACGTACTGGTAAATGGTGAAGCCGCCCGTGATGACCAGCAGCCACGTTACCATCAGGTTCGCCCAGCGGATGCCGGACATTTGCCCCTGGCGCAGTGCGAAACTGAGCCGCACCAGCATTGCCGTTGCAAACAGCAGCAGC
This sequence comes from Chloroflexota bacterium, assembly GCA_039024535.1. Lineage (GTDB taxonomy): Bacteria > Chloroflexota > Anaerolineae > Aggregatilineales > Phototrophicaceae > DAOTTY01. Next base: position 5,130 of record JBCCQC010000212.1, on the reverse strand, counting down.
AGCGGGCGCACTACCCCCAGCGAATCGACAAAGTTCCACAGGGTGAACTGCATACTGGTGGCATTAATGACCGATTCTGTCGTTGCTACCCAGTAAACCAGACCACCCAGGGGAATCAGACTGATAAAAAAGAATAAGACCGCAATAAGCTCTACCGCCACCGGGCGGCGCTCAATATCCGGGTACGTCTGGCGGAGGTTGGTTGTCGTTGTCATACAGCCTCGCAGGTCATGACGAAAGATAAAGTCACAAAAACCGGGGCGGTGTGATGTAACCACCGCCCCGGCAAGGGTTCAGATCAGTAGCCCAGTTCGATTACAACGTCTTCGAGGTCGAATTCGAGGTCGTCCAGGGCAATATCGGCATCTTCTTCGCCGCGCAGCACGGAGTGTACCGCGTTGGCATACAGACGAGAGACATCATTGTAGCGTTCGCCGGTCACGGTAGACGGGCGGGCAACAGCACTGTTGGTGTTCAGTGTTTCAAAAAGCTGCTGGAACAGCGGCGCGGTGGCCTCTGCCTGGAGGTCAGCGTCGTCATACACACTCAGCACGGTTGGCGGGTAGCCGCCGTCCAGCGCCCGGAACTTCTGCTGCTCTGCGGAGGTGAGGAACAGTGCGAGGCTTACAGCGGCGTCTACGTTGTCGCTATAACGGGAAACAGCCATGCTCCAGCCACCCAGCGTTGCGGCCACACGCTCATTGCCACCGGGCAGCGGGGCCAGCCCGAAGCTGCCGCCTACAGTTTCGTTCTGCACGGTGAGGTTGTAGGCATACGTCCAGTTGCGCATAAATGCGGCGTTACCCTCGTTCCAGATGGCGCGGGAGTCTTCTGGCGTGGCGGCAATGACGTTATCCGGGCTGATGTTGCCCACCCAGCCAGCGGCACGCTCTACAGCATCAATGGTTTCCGCATTGTTCACCTGTACCTGGCCGTCCGCCGTGATAATCACGCCGCCGCCCTCGGCAGCCTGCCACTCCAGGCCGTTTACCATTGTGGCTTCGCCCAGGGCGCCCTGCCACACATAGCCCCAGAAGTCGTCGTTGCCCTCGGCGCGTTCGCTATCCTGGATAATCTGCGCAGATTCGGCCAGTTCATCCCATGTGGTGGGCACCGTCAGCCCATACTTATCCAGCAAATCCTGGCGGTAGTACAGCAGGCCGAGGTCGGCGTACCACGGCATGGCAATCAGCGCCTCATTGAGCGTGTTGTTCTCAATCAGCGAAGCCGGGTGTTGTGCAACAAAGGTGCTATCCGGCGCGACGTAATCGTAAAAGTTCACCATGTGCTCGGCCACAATTCCCGGCCAGATCACGTCAATGGCGTAAAGGTCTACGGCGTTGCTGCGGGCACCCAGGAACTGAATGTACAGGCCGAGGCGGTCTGTCACCAGGTCGGGCGTTTCAAGGGCGGTCGCCGTGACGTTCGGGCACAGTTCCATGTACGTTGCCAGCGAGCGGTTCAGCACGGCCAGTTCATCGCCCACGGCACCGGCGGCCACCACCAGTTCCGGGTTCCCGACGGGGCATTCAATCGTATCAAGCTGTGCAGCGGCGGGCTGCACGGTCACGCCAATCACACTGATGGCGAACAGCGCCAGCAGCCATTTAAAACAGGTCTTCATGACGAAACATCCTTTTCTCGTGAATTAACTCAGGCAGGTGGTACCCTGCTCGTTCTGCGACCTCGCGCAGGCGGGGTTGCGTGATAAGCAAACTTTCTTCGATGGAGAGGTCTTCCCACGTAATCTTCGCACGGGTATCGCGCTTGTTGGGCTGGCCGTTATTCCGGGAGGCATACAGCCGGTGGCTGAACACGCCCATGTCGAACTCACTTTGCGCCATGCCCAGCCAGTCGGCAATCCGCGCTGTAGTAGAAACCGGGTCGGCCACAAGCTGTTCAAACGTCAGCCGGAACACCCACTCATCGTTGAGGTGGGGGTTATCCAGAAAGCTCTCGTTGATGTCTGCCCAGTCTGTGATCCAGTCAATTGTGCGCTTGCGCGTCCACGATTCCTCAAGTGGCATTGTGACGACCTCGTAGGGCTTCAGGCGTTCCTCGTTCAGGATGCTTACGAAGCAGTTGAACGGGTGGCGCGTGATGTACAGCACTTTGAGGTTCGGGTACAGTTCGCGCAGCCGCACAGCCACATCTGCCCGGTACAGTACCTCTTTAAAGCCCCAGATGTCCCGGCCCATGCGCAGGGCTGGCTCCCGGTAGAGTGTTTCCAGCACGGCACGCTGGGTATCCTGGATGATGTTTGCCGGGGGGATCATACAGGGCACAAAGTTGTTGTAACCGGTGTCTATGAAGGCTTCCAGTTCGTGTGCGAACATGCTGTCCCAGTCGTACAGCCGTTCCATCTGCTTCAGGACTTTGCCCAGCACACCGTCGTGCTCTCCCCAGACCATGATGCGTGGATTCGATAGTATAAAGCGTTGCAACAGTGTGCTGCCGGTACGTTGGCCACTGGCAAAAATCAGAAGGGGTTCTGGCTTCCGGTCGGTCATGGTGCTCCTGCGCGGACTGTATGCGAAGATTTACGAATATGACGTTAGGATAAAGTGTTCAAGTGGCTGTTGCAACCAGTTATGAAAAAGATGAACGAAATTTCACAACATTTTTTAACTCTTTAACCACTCTCAAACCAGTTCGCACAAAATATGTCATAATGCAAGGCAGACCATAACACTCCGGGAGAGAACCCTCTATGAAATTTGTATACGCCTGTTTGCTTGCTGTGATGCTGCTGGCCGCCGCCTGTGCCCCCAACCCTGACGGCGGCAACAGTGTTCGCCCGACGATGGATCGTGCGACGGCGAACTCGCCCGATGAACCCACCCCACAGCCCTCGCCAGATCCAGTGCCGCCGGGGGTGCGTACCGATGTCACCGATATGCCAATGGGTGAGGCAAGCGGCCTGTTCAGCGTGACCGTGACGGGCGCGGTAGAAACCGTATTTGCCGCCGGTGGCAGCTACACCTGCGACAACGGCACAGAGATCCTGTCTGTTACTGCGGAAGACGGCAGCAGTTCACTGGCGTTCCGATTGTTGCCAGGTACTGCCGCCGGGGAATATACACCGGGCACTGGCGAGGACACGATTACCACAGCGCTGACGGTTAACGGCACTGCCTACGAGGGCGATGCGTTCGGTATCGTCACACTGGCGGCCATGCCTGCCGCTGCCGGTGAACCCGTCAGTGGTAGCTTCGACATGAATTACACCGGGGCCGATGGCAGCAGCGTTAACGCTACCGGCACATTTGAACTGACCGCTGGCAGTGTGTGCGGCTGAGTGTTCATTCGTAAATTCATGGCAGTAGGGGCGCAACGCCCCGCCACGTGTGCGAGATAGCGTGGTGTCGTATTTTTTGTCAGGCGGACACGCAGAAGCGTGTCCCTGCGGTTCAAGATGGTTTTGTAGGGATGGTCTTCTGGCCGTCCGCCGCCAACAATCTAATCACGATATTGTGTTCTGCTACCAGCGAATAATGCGTATGGCATACCTACTGTGGCAGCGCGGCCCGCATCGAGTCAGATTCTCCGATGACCTGCTGTAGCTCATTGGAAAGCCGCGTGAGTGTGGTAGAAACCGTCTGGATCACGTCCATGTTGGCAGCATTTTGCTGCGTGATGTGGTTGATGCGCTCGATATTGATGTTGATTTCCTCAAGACCGTCGACCTGATGCTGAACCACCCGATAGATTTTGCGGGTGGTATCGTTCGACGTGTCAATTTCGCGGGCGATCAGCCGCATGGCTTCGTCGGCTTCGCGGGTCGTCGTGACGCCCCGGTTCACTTCTTCCATGCCACTCTGCGTTGCGTCGATGGTTTCCGTAATTGCCGCCTGCACCTCGCGCAGCAGTGTGCGTACCTCGCTGGCCGCCTGCGTGGATTCGCCTGCCAGTGTGCGGACTTCATCGGCCACCACAGCAAACCCCTGGCCGTGTACCCCTGCCCGGGCCGCCTCGATTGATGCGTTTAGCGCCAGCAAATTGGACTGTGTGGCAATCTCACTCACGGAGGTGATGATAGCGTCGATGCGGCGCGTTAACCGGGCAAGCGTGGCAATCGTTTCAGCAATTACCACCACCTGCTTACGGATGCGCTCCATACCAGAAATCGACTCCTCAATTGCAGCACGCCCACTGTTCGATGCCGCCGTCGTCTGGTCGGCAATTTGCGCCACTTCGTGCGATTCCTCCCGTACCTGGTCGCTCAGGTCGATGAATTCGCCGAGGATGGTATTGGTTTCCGCAATCACCCGTACCTGTTCGCTGGCCCCCTGTGCCTGATTGTTGGCGACTTCGTTGATTGCATTGACGGCCCCGGCCAGTTCGGTGATCGTCACGCTTAACCGCTGCGAGAGCATCCCCGGCATCCGGCCCGGTCGGACGGGGATAGTAGCACCATCGTCTACCGTGAGAGCCGGTGACGCCGCCGGGGTGGTCATCTGGAGCACAGCCACAATCGCCCCGTGGGAAATCACCAGCAGTGCCCCGCCAACAAAACCCCAGTAATCTGCGGGGAACAGTGCCGCCAGCGCCATCAGCAGCGCCCCGGCAGTGATGCCTGCAATTGCAATAAAGCCAGCATATCGGTTAAGTGTCTGTGTCATAAGTTCACGTCCGTCTGGTAGACAGGGTTTGTCCTGGATTTGTTAACAAGCATACGGTTAAGCGAGAATTGCTTCAAGAGTGATGCAGTTTGTCCCCGGTTGGTTTATGATAGACGCGGATAACGAGAATCCACGTTGAGTGAAGGAGCAATGAATGCGTGTGACCCATCTGATGCTGATGACAATGGCCGTGCTGCTGCTGGCTGCTTGCGGTGGCCGGGGCAACATCGGGGGTGGGGGCGTCCCCGCCGGACGAAGTGGTAACGACGACATCAACTGGAACAGCGATCCCGGCCACATCGTCTTCCAGGTTGATGTGGTGGGCGGCATAGAGGACATTGACCAGCGCAATGATATTCCGCTGTGTACCATCTATGGGGACAACCGCATTGTGTGGACGCCAGACAGCCAGCCAGGGCAGAACATTGTCCTGTTCGACTATCTGGAAACCGTTACCGTGGCCGATTTTGTGCTGGATATGATTATCAACTTCGACATCTACGAGTAT
>JBCCQC010000211.1:0-7166 GCA_039024535.1 Chloroflexota bacterium | reverse complement strand
CAGCCCGTACTCTTCAATTCATGGCAGAGTGGTGGTCGCAATGTGTTCCAGTACAGATGGGACGATCCTTCTGGCGGGCTGGGCGATGCTTGCGATGGTCTGTGGGATCCGGCAACCCTTGCAGTTACCTATCCAGATGGCGTCAGTAAGAACCTCTCGTATAGCTTCGACAATGAAGCGATCACCGGTAACTAACTGACCGTCTGCCCACAGTACTACACAGCCGGAGCCGTTGCGCTCCGGCTTTTTTTGTGTGTGAATCTAGCTGCGCTTCGGCTTCGTTTCCAGTTCCAGTGCAAATTGCCCGGCAAGGTGCCCGTTGATGGGCGCGGTGAGGGCAGAGGGCACAATACCACCGATGCCCGTGCTGCTGATAAGGCTCATGGCAAGGCCGACGACAAACAGATAGGCGATGTAGCGAATCGTCAGGTTAGTATCCCGCATGAGCATATCCCACAGGGTAGAAAACTCGAAGAACGTATTCAGCTTCTCTGTGGATGCATAGCGGATGAGGCCCATATTGAGCAGGGCAGACGCCAGCACACCGTAGACCAGAAATACCGGGAAAATGATGCACGTCGCACCACCGGCCAGTAAACTACCGGCGTCGCTATCCCCGGCGAGGGCTGCCGGCACAAACAGAATGCAGGACAGGATAATCAGTGGCAGGAAGTACACCACCCCGGCAATCATCGGCGGTACGCCCAGGCGCATCTTCCCGCCGAAGTCGTCCCACTTCGGCATAGGGTGTGGCTTGCCGTTCAGCACATTGCGGATGAGCATCACCGTCCAGCCACTTTGCGCAGCTACAAAAACCAGCCCGGCAAACAGCACCGGCATCAAAAACGCGGCAGCCAGCCCCACGCCCAGGTTAATGGCAATTTTGACGATCCAATCCTCGTCGTCGAAGATGTAGGTTAAACTTTTCACTAAATCCATATGGGTTCCCCTTATTGTGGCTATGACGCCTACTATTATGGCGGGGGGGCACTGTTTTCACAAATCGGGGCAGGGGCTTATGCGCTGTTGACCTCGCGGGTGATGTAGCGGGCAATTTCCAGTGATGATGTCGCTGCCGGGGAGGGGGCGTTCTGGACGTGATGCACGGTGCCATCGTGCTTGATGAGGAAATCCTGCACCATACTGCCATCACGACGCAGGGCCTGTGCCCGCACACCCGCAGGGCCGGGGAGCAGGTCATCTGCGGTGAGGGTGGGGATGTAGGCCTGTGCGGTTTTAACATAGGCAGCCTTCACAAAGTCGCGGTACATCTCCAGTGCGCCCATCTGCCAGTATGTGGTCGCCAGCTTCCAGAAGCCGGGGAAGGTAAGGGTTTCGGCCAGTTCGCCGGGGTTCACTTTCCAGCGGTCGTAACCCTCACGGGCAAAGGCGAGCACTGCATTGGGGCCAACCCATACTTCATCCTGCAACGTGCGGGTAAAATGCACGCCAAGGAACGGAAAAGCTGGATCTGGCACCGGATAAATCAGCCCGTTCACTTTTTCTTTTGCGCGGTCGCTCAGTACGTAGTAGCTCCCACGGAAGGGCACAATGCGCGTTTCGTCACGCTCCCCGGCAATGCGGTCGCTGTAGAGTCCCGCGCAGGTAATCACGAGATCAGCTTCATAGTCATCCCGCGTGGTTTTGAGTATGGTTTTGCCGCTGCGCTGCTCCAGTTCCAGCAGTTTGCAGCCCGTGATGATGTGGCCGCCCCGTTCGCGCACATCGTCAGCGTAAGACAGGGCCACGCGCCGCCAGTCTGCCACACCCGTACCCGGCGACCAGATGCCTTTTACGCCTACCACGCACGGCTCAATTTCGGCCATGCGCTCTGGCCCCACCAGTTCCAGCCCCGGCACGCTGTTACTCGTGCCACGCTCGTACAGGTCATGCAGCCGGTCTAGCTCACTGCCATCCAGTGCCACAATTAGCTTGCCACACAGCCGGTAGGGGATCTCTTTTTGCTCCATGTACTCCACGACGGCAGCACGTCCAGCCACGCACAGCTTCGCCTTGAGTGAACCCGTTTTGTAGTAAATTCCGGCGTGGATCACCCCGCTGTTGTGCCCCGATTGATGCGTGGCAAGTTCTGGCTCTTTGTCGATGATGGCAATTGACCATTTCGGGTTCTGCAAAGCCAGTTCGCGGGCGGTAGCCAGCCCGACGATACCGCCACCAACGATTATCGCATCAAATTGCTGCGTCATGATGTGGCCCCGGTCAGGTCGTGCTGCTCATTACCGATAATTTCCAGATACCACTGCACGTCATCTATCGTGACATCCGACGGTATGGCAGGGTCAAGCTCTTGCAGGAAAGCAATGGCTTCGTCGTATGTATTGAGGCTGCGTGTTTTCAGGTTGAACAGTGCCCCCGTTGTCTTCAGAATGAAGCGCGTTACGGGACTCGGATGCGCAAAATCGACCGACCAGCCAAATTTGGGATGCCGGGGGAATTCTGACTGTGCAAATACGTTCAGGCCGGGGATGTCTGTGGCTATGGTGTAGTCAAAAACGCAGTGGATTAAGGGTTCTGAAGAGGCTTCCATCCGGGAGATAGTTGGGGTGGGGTCACTCAGTAACTCTGCTGCTGTCACCTTTTCGGCCATCTGGAAGTAGATTACTTTTTCTGGCACCAGCCAGCCGATTTTCATGGGCATGTAAATTTCCTCTCTTTAAACAATACATGACCCATCACACGCCTGCCTGCAATCCAGATGTGTATCTGGTGGCCCCGCCAGCGTGGATAGCAAGCGGCAGGGGAGCACAGCAAGCCATGCCGACTGCTCTTGCGGGTGGGTCAGTCGGCGATGTGAATATCGCCGTTTGCCATGTTGATGATAGTTGCCAGCGCTTCAATCGGAATATCGGTGTACCCGGCATCCAGCAGCTTTTGCCGCCCGGATTCGAAACTTTTCTCTACTACGCAGCCCACGCCTACAAGGTTCGCCCCGGCGCTTTTGATGATGCGGGCCATTGCCAGCAGCGTGGCCCCGGTCGCAAGGAAATCGTCGATAATCAGCACATTTTCGCCGGGGTGCATGAACTCTGCGCTCACCAGCAAATTGACCTGATCGCCTTTGGTGTGGCTGGGTGCCGTTTCGAGGAAAACCGGCCCGGCCATCGTGATGGGTTTCTTCTTCCGCGCATAGACCACCGGCACCCCCAGGATCATGCCCGTAGAAATAGCCGGTGCAATACCGCTGATTTCTGCGGTGAGGATGCGATCAATGTCGATGTCCTCGAACAACCGCGCAAATTCTTCGCCGATTTGCAGCATCAGGTCAGGTTGAATCTGGTGGTTGAGCAGGCCATCAATTTTGAGAATGCCCCCGCCCAGGTTTTCACCCTCGGCCAGGATGCGCTCTCGCAGTAGTGGTAGTGTCATGGTGTGTTGCTTTCTCCTGTGTGGGGTGTTGCGCCGCCTGCTTCCTCGAACACATCCGCGAAGGCAGTATCAAATTCGTAGCCAAGCGGCCTGAAAACCTCGTATAACCCTGCCCCGGCGATCTGCCCGGCTTCCGTATTCAGCGCCGCCGTCATCGTTTGCTGGCTGTCGAAGTACAGTTCCAGAATGCGATAGTATTTGCTCTCACCTTCCGGGCTGCCCAGCACTGTAACCACCTGCCGCCGGGTAATATTCGGGATTTGCTCCACCATGCCCAGAAAACGTGCATAACCCGCCTCAAATTCGGTCACGTCTGCGCCGGGGTGGTGGAAAATAATCATGAACTTGACCATATAACCGAGCTGTCTGCTTTAGCCGAACATTTTCATCACGTTGTGCGGCAGGGGTGCAATACCCCTGCGTGGATCATTAATCGTTGGTAGAACTGCGCATCCAGATGCCGACGAAAATGCCCAGCACGAACATTATCACGATGATAGCGTAGGGTGGGCGGGAAACCTCATGTGGGGCCGGGGTGTAGGCCTGCTTGCCTTCCAGCGTATCCGCAGCGTTACGCAGCCTGCCCGTCAGCGTAGAAATCGTCTGCCTGAGCGAATCGCTGCTGGTGTCGTCAACGATGCTGTCAATGCTGGCGGCTGTGTTGCGCAGCTTCTCGGATACATCGCCGGAGATACCATCGGCGGTTTCGGTCAGTTTACCGGCCAGTTCCTGCATCTCCGGGGAAAGCGCGTCTTCTGCCACGGCGTAGGCCGGTTCATTGGGCGGGGGCACGGGCAGGTCAGTCACAGAGGTATCTTTCCACTTTTCGCCCTCCTCAATCAGCATCTTGGGTATGCCGTTGATGATGGGGTACTTGTAGTTGCTGTCTGCACTGTAGAGCCAGTAGCCTTCGCCGACGATTTCCAGCGTGCCGGGGTCGTCGCCCTTATCGGTGTAGTGTACAGCGACCGGACAACGGAGAATATCCAGCAGTTTCGGGTCAATCTGAGTGGGTGTAGTTGCCATCGTTTTTCCCGGTGATCTACGTTTGTGAATTTGCACACATGATAACGTATGTGGGGTGGTGAAAACAGGTTACACCCACATTTCTCAGTTGTGAGTCTCATCAGAGATAAATAGGTAAATATCGTCCATAGTGTTGTCAACATAACCTGAAAAAACGGGGGTTTCCGCTGCTCTTGCAAGCACAGGCATAACAGTCGTTTTGTTGAGCGTTCGGTGTATCCGTGCAAGATGTCCAATGCACGTTATAGCCAGTTGCTTTGTGGCATCGGATGTGTACATATCTTCTATAAGACGTATGCACTCCACCTCGACCCATTCCCGGTCAGTATTGTGATATGTCAATCGTAAAAGAGCATCCCGGACATCGGCTTCATCTTGAGAGTGTAGCTTTTCCATAGCTTCACGCCGCGCAATAGTCAGAACAGACTCGTACTTCATTTTCACCTCGCGAAATCGAGCCACTATAATACACAGCAATTTCTGAAAATTGTATTTTTCTACTGGCAACGCTCTGCCTTTCATGTTATGCTCAAATCATAAGAGTTAAACGCTTAACTATAGTTATTTTGACGATGCCCACACTTACTGAAGTTGCAAAACGCGCCGGGGTTTCTACTGCCACCGTCTCCAAGGTACTTTCCAACACGCCGTACTTCACGGAGGAAACACGCCAGAAGGTGATGGAGGCTGTTGAAGAAATCGGCTACATCCCCAACCTTGCTGCGCGTGCCCTCTCCACTGGAAAAACGCACATTATCGGTGTGGTTTTCCCGTACATCTTTGATACGGTATTTTCTGACCCGCTGGTGATGGAAATTTTGCAGGGTGTGGAGGCTGTTTGCCGTGAGCAGGGGTGCAGTGTTTTACTCAGCACACCGCGCATTGACGACGGTGAGATCGAAAACAACTATTTGCAACTGGTACGCAGCGGCTACCTGGATGGCATTATTGCGCTGGACTATGTGCCGGTCGCATCGGTTATTGAACCGGCCAACGCCTATGACGTGACTGCTGTGTGCATCGGCTACGATACCCACACCCATTACGTGCGCCGCGATGACTATGATGGCGGCTACCGGCTCATGCAGCATGTGCTGGAGCTAGAACACCGACACATCGGGGTCATCTGCCCACCGCAAAACCTGAATTCGCCGGTAAACGAACGCCTGAATGGGATGCGCGATGCAGCGCAGGCCCACGGCCTTGACTTTGCCGCGCTGCCGACTGCCAGCGGAAATTATTCCGTAGACAGCGGCGCGACTGGCGCACAACACCTGCTGCAACAACACCCGGAGATCACTGCCATCATCTGCGTGAACGACCGCATGGCAATTGGCGCGATACAGTATTTACAGAGCGCTGGCTACACCGTGCCGGACGACGTAACCGTCGTCGGCTACGATAATATCGCCATGTCGCAGTTTATCTCCCCGACTATTACGACCATCAACCAGCACGCGACCGACCTGGGCCAGCGTGCGGCCCATATGCTGTTCGACGTGCTGAATGGTAAGGACGTGCAGCCCATCACGCTGCCGCCCGAACTGATCGTCCGGCAATCCAGCGGAAAACCCCGTACCGGGCCGCTGCCATAGCAAAAGGCGATCAGCTTTTTGATAACTGTTACACACAGGAGACTTTACAGAATGCGTAAAATTGTTGTTCTCTCCCTTATCGCTGTGCTGGCACTGGGCGCTGTGCTCCCGGCCTTCGCACAGGACGAAGACATCACACTCCGCTGGCGCACCCGCCCGGACAATCAGGCCGAAATCGATGTATACACCGCCGTCAGCGAGAGCATTGACGCCGAGTGGGACGAAGTTGCACTGGATTACGAGCCGGGTGGCTCCGAGAGTGCAAGCTACCAGGACGTGCTCATTTCCGAAATTGAAGCCGGCACCGCCCCGGACGTGTTCTGGATTCCTGGCACGGACGTAGCACGCTTCGCACAGGCTGGCCTCATCCTGAACCTGGCCGAGGTTGCTGCTGCTGACGAAAACTACAGCGAAGATGACTTCTACGCTGGCCCGATGGGTTTCCTTACCACGCCGACCGACGACATGGACGCCCTGTGGGGCCTGCCACGTGACGTATCTGCATTTGCGGTTTACTACAACGCAGACCTGTTCGATGAAGCTGGCCTGGATTACCCCGGCGAAGGTGACTGGAACTGGGAGAGCTTCCTTGAGGCTTCCGAAGAAATCAGCGCACTGGGCGACGAAGTGGTTGGCTTCGGCATGAACGCATGGTGGGCCAACTGGGGCTACTTCGTGAACGCGGCTGGCTCCAGCTTCTTCAACGAAGACTACACCGCCTGCGCACTGGATAACAACGCAACGGTAGAGGGCCTTGAGTTTGCTGCAAACCTGTTCAACGAAGAACTGGCCGTACCGTGGGGCACCGACGCAGAGCCGCCCTTCCTGGCCGGTAACGTGGGTATGTTCCTGAACGGCCGCTGGGCAACACCGGGCACCATCGCCAACGCAGACTTCAACTGGAACGTGGCTCCGCTGCCTGCTGGCCCCGGTGGTGAAAGTAACTGGCTGTTCTGGGGTGCCTACGTGGTTAACGCCAACACCGAGAACCCGGCAGAAGCATGGGATCTGGTCACCCGCCTGACGAGCGCAGAAACGCAGGGTGCTATCGCCTCCCTGGGTGCCAACATCCCCAGCCGCGCTACCGATGAAGCCATCGAACTGTTCCTTGGCACGCTGCCAGACAGCGGCGTAAACAACCAGGCTTTCGTTGATGGT
>JBCCQC010000210.1:0-7201 GCA_039024535.1 Chloroflexota bacterium | reverse complement strand
CATAGCGTTATAATGATGCTTGTATTGTTGCGCTAACAGGAACTGCTTTGATGGAACGAAACACAGACTATGACGTGATTATTGTCGGTGGGCGTGTCGCCGGATCCACACTCGCCGCTTACCTCGGCAAAGCGGGCATCCGGGTGCTGCTGCTGGAACGCGCTGTCTTCCCGGAACCGCACCCGGCATCTTCTCCGATGATTCAGCCTATTACGATGTCCATGCTGGACGAAATTGGTGCCGACGAAAACGAATATGCACGTGACACAGCCCGCATTCGCAGGATGCTGGCCGTAGACACAGACTTCGAACTGGTTCTCGATATCCCGGACATTGGTGGCCGCAACTACGCCTACGCTATTGACCGGGCACGCTTTGACCACGCCCTGTGGGATAACGCCGTGAGCTACGACAGCGTAGACGGTTGGATGGGCTTTTCCGTCACCAACCTGATGTGGGATAGCCTCGGCAAAACGGTTATCGGCATAGAGGGCAAGAGAAAACGCGAAAAGCACTACATCACAGCGGGTGTCGTCGTCGGTGCTGATGGCCGCTTCAGTATGGTAGCACGCAAGGTGGGCGCAGCAGAGCACAACAAACATGACGACCACCCCACCACGCTCTACTACACCTACTGGAAAAACGTAAAACCACACGATGAAGGCGAACCAACAACAGTCGCTACCGGCGCACCGGACGGCAAATACGGCTACCTGCTGATGGACAGCGCTGACGGCACCACCTGTGTATGTATTGAGGGCCGCTCAGATATTGTGCAGGCAATAAATGGCCTGAACATCGAAGAATTTTACATGGACATGCTCCAGCGCAACGCCTACGTGTGGAAGCGGCTACAGGATGCTGAACCCGTGGACAAGGTGCGCGGGATGCGCAAGGTCGGCAACCTGTTCCGGGAGCCTGCGGGCAATGGCTGGGCACTCGTTGGCGATGCCTATCACCAGAAAGACCCGATTGACGGCCAGGGCATCTACGACTCCGTGTACAGTTCACGTACACTGGCGCAGGCCCTCATCGACTGGCACAGCGGCGACCGTACGTGGGATGACGCGATGACATGGTACGACCGCACAGCCCAGCAGGAAATGATGCCGCAGTACGAGCAGACGCTGAACCGCGTGCAGCAGCAGATGTACCCGTCCAGCAATCTGCCCATCCCGAAGCCGCTGCTCAACACCACTGTGCGCTGGCTATCCAGAGACCGCGTGTACCGTGAACTGGCTGGCCTCGCTCTTAATCGTCAGATTGACCCGCGTGAAGCAGCCACACCAAAGTTCCTTGCGCTGGCAGTGCTGCGCGGCGGCCTGCGCGAACTGAGCGAACGGCTCGACCCACCCCCACGTGAAAAGCAGATTGGCTAAACACGAGAAAACCGGGCAATGTGCATATACGATTGCCCGGTTTTTTATCGCCCACCGCAGGGCGTACTATCGGATAGCAGCCGTTTGTAACGCCGTGACTGTGGACATGCAGTATCATATGCTGGCTGGTCAACAATAACTGGGAACTGTCGATGAACTCTGTAGATCGTAAAGATCCGCGTGTTCGGCGCACACGCCGCCTGCTGATGAACGCGCTACTGGGCTTGCTCACGGAAAAGTCGCTGCAATCCATCACTGTCAGCGAAATCACGCACCATGCCACCCTCAACCGGGCGACATTCTACCTGCATTATACCGACAAGTTTGACCTGTTTATCTCCACCGCACGGGATCTATTTCATGACACCCTGATGGACGCTCTGCCCCGTGAGCATATCGGGCATGTAGAAGACATTAAAACGATGGTCATTGCCACCTGCAATTTTGTACAGCAGGCCATTGCAGGGTGTTCCCCGCAGAACAAACCGTTCGAACCTGTAATCGAAGCGCAAATACAGGAGCACCTACAGGACTACCTGTACGTGTGGCTGCAATCCGACGCGATGAAAGGCACCGAACTGACCACCTGCGCAGAAACAACCGCCACATTAATTAGCCGGACGATTCTGGGGTGTGCGCTGCGCTGGATGCGTGAACCGGGTTCACGCACACCGGAAGATGTAGCAGAGCAGGTATATCGCATTGTGATGAACGGGTACTGGCGTGTGAAGCCGGAAGAACTACAGCAACAATAGATGAGGGGGCACGGCTCCCCCTCTGCAGATATGCTTACTCATCTTCGGTACGTCGTGCGTTCACAGCCTGTCCCATCCCGAACCCCAGCGCCATACCAATTGGAATACCGAGCGCGAAATTTTCCGGGAACAGGATCATGCCAATGACCACACCGGCTACTACACCCATCCCCATACTGAACCCGGTTGTCGTGTTTCTATCCACCTGCTCACTCTTTCCATGCCAGCCAATTATAGAGGCTATACGCAGGCAGGTTGAACCGGTCGCGTTGAATTCGGGGTTTATATGGATCATTTGCAATTGATGGTAGGAGGGCGCAGCCATAAACTACGCCCGGAAAAGGATGTGCTACTCCACGCCAGAGGCAGCAATCGGCATAGTCGCCAGCACACGCTGAATCTTCAGCGCCAGGTGCAGGATGAGGCGATTATCAGCATCATCCAGGTCAAGTTCTGTCAGTTCACTGATGCGCTCCAGACGATAGACCAGCGTGTTACGATGCACGTCAAGATCATTGGCTGCCTTCGCCAGATTACCGTTCGCCTCGAAAAAGCCACTCAGCGTGCGAATCAGATCACTCTGCTTACGCTCATCATGCTCCACCAGCGCACCCAGCGTTTCTGTGTAGAAGCTGTGCATGTACTCAAGGCCACCCTCTTTAAGCGCCAGTAAAAGCTGGTATAGCTTCAGATCGCCATAAAACGTAGTCTCACCACGCTCGCCCAGTTCTGCGGCAATGCTCAGCGCGTCTTTCGCCTCACGGTAGGCCACACGCAAATCAGAAAGCCCCTGTCCCGGTCTGCTGATACCCACGCTCACCAGCCCGGACGGTGCCCGTAGCGCAAGCTGCTCACGCACTTCTTCAACCATATTACGGATGCGCCCGACCGTGGACGATTCCTCAATCGGGTACAGGGCAACGATTACATCCACGTACTGGCCGATAGCACCGTTCATCTGACGACGACTGATGTCGTCGCGCACCAGCGCAATCAACGATTCCAGCGGCAGCGATGTACCGGATTCAGTTGTCGCTTTAAACACGGCCACCACATACTCCGCGTCAATATCGAAGCCAGCCTGCGCCGCGCGGGTTGCCATCAGGTCATCATCAGTGGGCGTACCGCTCAGCCACATCTGCACCCAGTCACCCCGTGTCTGCTCCACAGCAGAAGCAATGGCCCGGTTTTTCGCCATCTCAATCGCGCATACGTCTGCGCCATAAGTCAGCACCAGCCGGTCAAAGTCAGTGGTCATTGTACTACTGTCTACAATAGACAGGTACCCGGCCACTCGCTTTTCCACCTTCAGCACGGTTGTGTGCCCCAGCGGACTGTTCACAATCGCACCTTCCGTCGTCGGCGCATCAGATTCCAGCCACGTCTGGAACTCACCATACGGCAGGTTGTTCATCAAAGAGCGCCCGGTGCTACGCCGCGCCATACTGGGGTACACCTGCGACATCAGCACACCAGCATCATCGTGGATGAGCACCGGCTTGGCTGTGGCACGGGCAATAATTTGCAGCAGGCTGTTCAGGTCACGGTTTTCTGCCACATGGCGCGTGAGCTGACGCTGAATTTCAATCGCACGCTGGGTGAGCTGTGCAGACTGGTTCACAATCAGCGTGTTCACGGCACGCTCCAGCGACGTGAGGCTGGAATCTTTCGGCAGCGCCAGCAGGTCAACCTCGCTGTCATTGGCAATCGAAATCACGTCGTCATCAATAAATTCTTCTTCGGATGCAACGGCACGCACACCCACTTCCGCCAGTTTGCTGACGACTTCTGCCAGCGAAATGCGGTTGTTATAGCTGCGTAGCACCTGCATGGACACAAACGCCAGTTCGCCGCCGTATATTTCCGGGAAGGCCGGGGGCTGTGCCCGCACCGTCACCGACCAGCTTACGGTCGTTTCTGGTGCACCGACGACAAGTGTACTCCCCAGTGGCAGCGCAAACTGGAGCAAAGCCTGTAAAGTTGCTGTATTATCGCTGGTCATTAGCTTCTTTTTTAGTTTATCTGCACCGGAGATTTTAGAGTACATATGGAACCCGCCCTATGACACATTTAACCAGGTAAAATTTGTAAACTTTGTCAAATCACCATAACAGTATACAAAATAAAAGAGGCAGATGACAAAATTTGTCATCTGCCCCAAATGTTTTGTTGTGAAGTCTGTACAACTACACGCGCTTTACACCCAGCGTGAACGTTTCACTTTTGATAGATGTTTCCTCTGCACCGGCTTCTGCTTCGAACCCCTCGCTGTAGAATCCGTTCGCAGGGGCTTCACTGCGCAGGTCATTTGCCAGCACCTCGCCCATAATCTCCTCGCGGAACGTTTCGATTGCCCCGGTAAGACGCTCACCGGCCT
This sequence comes from Chloroflexota bacterium, assembly GCA_039024535.1. Classification (GTDB taxonomy): domain Bacteria; phylum Chloroflexota; class Anaerolineae; order Aggregatilineales; family Phototrophicaceae; genus DAOTTY01. The sequence goes on along the minus strand of JBCCQC010000210.1, from coordinate 2,690 downwards.
GGTACACGACCTCAATGCGGTCTTCGATTTCGAAACCGGCATCCTTGCGCATCACCTGAATGCGGCGCTTGACCTCATTGCTGAAGCCCTCGGCCACCAGTTCCGGCGTCAGAGACGTATCCAGCGCGGCCAGGTAACCCTGTTCTTCGGCCAGTGCATAGCGGTCGTCAGTATCTACATCGCGCAGCACCTCGACTTCTTCCGGCGTCACCTCGAATGCATCACCACCAATTTCCACCGTCAGGTTATTGCCAGCCAGCAGCGCATCAGCATATTTGCGAACAGCTTCCGGCGCACCTTCACGCAGTGCCTTCTGCACGCGCGGGAAGTCCTTGCCAAACTTGCGCCCGAGGAACTTCGGAATCGGATTCAGGCTGTATTTCACAAAGCCTTCGGCATCATCCAGCGTCTCCACACCCTTCACGTTCAACTCGGACAGGATAATGGCCTGCATACGCTGCACAGCTTCACCTTCCGCACGGGTGGGGGCCACAAACTGCGCCGTCGCCAGCGGCTGACGCACACCGATACCTGCGGTTTCACGCGCAGAGCGGCCCAGGTTCACCAGCTTTTGCGCCACGTCCATATCACGAATCAGCGTTTCGTCAATCAGCGCCTCGTCAAACTCTGGCCACATAGCAAGATGCACACTGTCCGGCGCATCCGGCGTTACTTCCTTCACCAGGTTGCGATAAAGCGCGTCACTGAGGAACGGCATGGCCGGAGCAATCAGCTTGCTAACCGTCACCAGCGCCTCATACAGCGTGGCAAACGCTGCCGGGTCTTCGTTCCAGAAGCGGTCGCGCGTCAGGCGGACGTACCAGTTACTCAGTTCATCCACAAACGCCTGCACCGGGCGCGTGGCATCCGTGACGTTGTAGTTTTCGTAGGCGTCGGTTACGTCCCGCGTCAGTTGGTGCAGCGAGGCCAGTACCCAGCGGTCAAGTTCTTCCCGCTCTGCCGCCGGAGCCACGTCCGTGTCTGGCGTCCAGTCTGCGATGTTGGCATACGTCACGAAGAAGCTGTAGGTATTCCACAACGTAAGGTAGAACTTGCTGATGACCTCGTTCACCAGCTTCTCACTGAAGCGGCGCGGCTCCCCCGGAGGGCCAGCCGTATAGCAGTACCAGCGGAAGGCATCGGCACCAGCAGAGTTAAACACCGACCACGGATCCACGATGTTGCCCTTGCTCTTGGACATCTTCTCGCCGTTTTCGTCCAGGATGTGGCCGAGGCTAATCACATTCTTGAACGCGACGGACTCATTGAGCATGGCGCTGATGGCGTGCAAGCTGTAGAACCAGCCGCGTGTCTGGTCAACCGCTTCACAGATGTAATCTGCCGGGTACTGGCTCTTGAACTTCTCGTGCTTATCTTCGTGTGCCGGGTAGCCCCACTGTGCGAACGGCATCGCGCCGCTGTCAAACCACACGTCAATCACTTCTGGCACGCGGCGCATGGTGCCGCCGCCGTTCGGGTTCGGGAACGTAATCTCGTCCACGTAGGGGCGGTGCAGGTCAAGTTCACTCAGGTCGCGCCCCGCCAGCTCGGAAAGTTCCGCCACGCTGCCCACGCACAGTTCTTCGCCAGTCGTATCGTCAATCCACACCGGCAGCGGCGTTCCCCAGAAGCGTTCACGGCCCAGTGCCCAGTCCTTCAGGTCATCCAGCCAGTTACCAAAACGCCCATCCTTGATGTGATCCGGCGTCCAGTTGATCGTCTGGTTCAGTTCCACCATTTTGTCTCGGTAGTCCGTCGCCCGGATAAACCACGTCGGACGCGCAAAATACATCAGCGGCTTGCCGGTGCGCCAGTCATGCGGGTAGTTGTGCCTGTAATCCAGACGGCGGTAGAGCAATCCACGGTCGCGCAGATCGCGCACAATGTCTTTGTTCGCGTCTACAAACCACTTACCCCGGAACGGTGTCGCCTCATTGACGAACTTACCGTCTTCTTCCACCGCTTTAATCACCGGCAGGTCATGCTTCTGGCCCATACGCATGTCATCTTCGCCGTAAGCCGGTGCCATATGCACAATGCCGCTGCCGTCGCCAATGCTGACGAAATCGCCCTCAACCACATACGCATACTTCTTATCCTCAATCGGGAAGAAGGTATACAGCGGGTTGTACTCCATCCCGACAACATCCGTGCCCTTCATACGCTCAACCACGGTGTAATTTTCCGCGCCGAACAACACCTTCTCCATCAGCGCCTCGGCCATGATAAGCGTTTCGGTGTCGGTGCTGTCTTCGTCTGCGTTGGGGAGCTTACCCTCCACCTTCACGTAGTCGATTTCCGGGCCAACGGCCAGCGCTACGTTACTCGGCAGTGTCCAGGGTGTCGTCGTCCACGCCAGTAAATACGTCCCCGGCTGATCCTTCACCGGGAAGCGCACATATACAGAAGGATCGGTAACTTCTTTATAGCCCAGAGAAACTTCGTGGCTACTGAGGGGCGTCCCGCTGCTGGGAGAGTATGGCACTACCTTGTGCCCCTGAAACAACAGCCCCTTCTTCCAGAACTCTTTCAGAACCCACCACGCGCTCTCAACATAGTCATTGGTGAATGTTACATAGGCTTCGTCCAGGTTTACCCAGTAGGCCATGCGCTCCGTCAGGCGTTCCCAGTCCGTGATGTTGCGGAAAACAGTGTCGCGGCAGCGCTCATTGAACTTATCAATGCCGTAT
>JBCCQC010000209.1:0-7238 GCA_039024535.1 Chloroflexota bacterium | reverse complement strand
CGTCAACATCAACGATAACGACACAAATGTGATCCAGACCTAGCCGGCCATGACGGAGTCCCGGCCCGTCATGCTGGTTGGTTTGGCTGTGAACGTGCGGTATGTCTTCAGCGATGGCCTGCATCACATTTGTGTCGTTATCGTTGATGTTGACGAGGTAGGCAAACGCATCAATCCGCGAGATGGTGCCATCAGTACGCTCAACCGTAAAAATGCACGCCTGCTCGGTAAAGCTCTCGTTCCATACGTCGTCAATCGCTTCTACGATCACGGTCTGGCTGTCAGCAGTCGTGCTCAGTGCAACCGTGACTTCGTTGGTGGCACTGGCCGGTTGCCCCGGCAGCCGGATAGCACATTGATTGGGCGTGACCACTTCGCCGGTCGCAGCAATTTGCAGGGTAGGCACCCGGAACCCCTCGTAAATGCGCAGAAAGACCGGTTCGTTCACGTCGCGGTCAATCTGAAAAGTGATTTCGATGTTGTCGGGGCCGCCTTCGGTCAGTGTGCCCGTCAGTTGATCCGGTTCGACAGCAGCGAGGTCAATGCCGTTGCCGTCAATCGCCATGAGAACGGCATCAACAGGAGATGCCTGTGCATGAGCCGGTACAGCAATCCACGCAAGGGGTAGCAGAAATAAGACCAGAATAAGATGTTTCATGTGTATGACCGAACTCCCTTGAATTTTCTCTGATAGTCGCTTCTTCAGCTTTCAATTGCAATAGTCATTGCGTTATAAACACTTCACATCTGGATAGTGCATCAACTGTATTACGTCTTGCATTCTCGCTTTAACATCCGGCATACTGGGGTAAATATTGGTAGAAGATGAGTGTTGTAACCGATGAGTAACCTGAGTAATTTTGCAAAGTATGCGTGGTTTAATGTATTTTACACCGTGCTGGTCATTCTGGGTGGGGCACTGGTGCGTGCTACAGGCAGCGGGGCCGGGTGTGGTCGTAGCTGGCCCACCTGTAACGGTGAAGTGGTTCCCCGTGCAGAAAGTACCGAAGTTCTGATCGAGTTCAGCCATCGCCTGACGAGCAGCATCACCGGGCTGTTTATCATCGGGCTGGTGGTGTGGGCAATGCGCCGCCGCCCACAAGAGGCCAACCCGCGCCTGTTGATGCTGGGCGCGTGGATGTCGCTGCTGTTCGTGATTATTGAGGGCGGCATCGGGGCGGCCCTGGTACGCCTTGAACTGGTGGAAGACAACGCCAGTGTGCTGCGTGCCGTTGCTATTGGCGGGCACCTGGTGAACACGTATGTGCTGCTGCTGTGGCTGGTGGTGGCAGCATGGGCCGCCAGCGTACAGAAGGTAGTGCTTCGCATGTCCCGTGTAACGTGGCTGCTGGTGGCGTCGCTGGTGCTGATGGCAATACTGAGTGCCGCCGGAGCCGTGACCGCCCTCGGGGATACATTGTTTCTCTCCGGCGCACTGACGGAACAATTCGGGGAGCAGGGCGCGGCAGAGCATTTCCTTATTCAGCTTCGCATCATCCACCCGGTGATGGCCGTGTTCGTGTCATTATTCCTTGTTGGCGTCAGCTATACGCTCATCGGGGAAAACACCCCGCGTAATATACGCTGGCTGGCTTACAGTGTGATGGGGCTGGTCGGCATCCAGACGTTAATGGGCCTGACTGTGATTATCCTGCGGGCACCCGTGGTCACACAGATCATGCACCTGCTGCTGGCAGATGCGCTGTGGATTGTGCTGCTGTTACTGACCTTCGAGGCAGCGGCCCACCTGCGCGACGTGCCGGAAACTTCACTGCAACGCGCCGAAGCGTAACTGCCCCGATGTGTGCAGGGGTACAGGCCATGCCTTACCCCGCACAAACAAAAACAGGGCCGCGCCCTGGCGACCCTGTAAGGTGTTCTTATTCGGTTGTGACTTACGCGACCTGTGCAGTCTGTTGACGAACCCAGTTATAGAAGAATTCGGTGGTTTCTTCGTACTGGTTGTCGATCAAAACGGCGGCCTCTGCAACGTTGTGTGCTTTTGCAATCGTCACGTGCTTGTCGCCGATGAACTTCACAAAGTAACGTGTTTCCATAGTCGGGTACCTGCCTGTATTGCTAAAGTAAACGGAACCTGTATGAATGGAACTCTTTTGTGAAATATTTTACAACCTGAATTTTATCCACAATCTCTTGCCTGTCAAGATTGAAATAGTATAAACAACCGTTAAATTGCTATCAGACGGTCAAATTATCTGGCTGATGAATGTACCGCTGGCGAGGACATTACCCTGACGGATAAACAGAATGGACTGCACCCGATGTTTACAGCGTTCACATTATACGCTACAATGTGAACGCTGTTCACATAGATACAGGAGAGAGAGATGGCAACCACCTACGGCAACACATCTGTGCCAATGCAACTGCGCTTTATCCGTGCCGGGATGCGCACAATGAACGCAATTTCCCCGTCATTTACCGGCTACATCGCCCTTGAGATGTTCTGCACACCGCTCAGGCGTAATAAACCCGACTTTAAATCGGAGATTACAGCCCCGGCCACCCCGGTCGAGATTCCATTTAATGGCGGGTACCTGCGCGGCAACGAATGGGGCACCGGCCCGACAGTTTTACTCGTCCACGGCTGGGAATCCAACGCAAGCCGGTTCCGCAAAAATGTGCAGCCACTGGTGGATGCCGGATTCCGCGTGGTGGCCGTTGATGGCCCCGCACACGGCGACTCCGATGGCCGCCAGACCAATTACCTGGACTACGGCCACGCAATTCACACTATGGTGGAGCATGTGGGCGGGGCACATGCCGTTATTGCACACAGCATCGGCGCAGCCAGCACAATCAGTATGCTGGAGCGGTTCCCGGACGTGGCTGTAAGCAACGTGGTGCTTATCGGCTCCCCGGACTGTATGGATGACATTGTGTACTCGTTTTCGCGGATTGTGGGCCTGCCGGAAAGTGGGTTAACGTCTATGAAGCGGCAGCTTGTTTACCGTACAGGTATCCCACTGGAGCGATTCAACATGCATGAGGTTGTAAAGCCGTTTACGCAGCGTGCCCTCGTCATCCACGACGAGGACGACAACATTACGCCGGTATCGGGTGGGCGGGCCATCGCCGCGAACTGGCCGAACGCCACTTATGTTGAAACACAGGGCCTCGGCCATCGGCGCATTGTGTCCGATCAGAAGGTATTGCAGGAGATGATCGCGTTTTTGCAGGATAGATAGATCACGGGTAGGGGCGAACCGCCGGTTCGCCCGTAAAACTACAACTCCCCGGATTCACCCATAACGGCGACCCCGGCGGCATAGCGTTCCAGCGCAAAATCGGGCGCAATCTCGCCGGATGCGATACCCTCCGCCAGCAACGCACCGGCCCCACACGCTACCATCACACCAAACCCGGACAATCCGCCGATCATGTACACGCCGTCCCGTGGCGTACTGCCAATGATAGGCATGTTATCCACCGTGCGCGTGTAATACCCGCCAGAGTTCAAAATCGGCAGCGGGGGGGCCACCACATAATCTGCGAGATCCGGGATAAACCCAGAAAGCCCCTTCAGCACGACCTTCGCAAACATTGCATCCAGTGCCGGGTCATCAGCCGCTTCGCTCTGCTGGCGGTTAAACGCCCACCCCGCAATAATCCAGTCATCATTAGCCGCCCGGATGTGGAAGTTACCCGGCAGCGTCTCCGAACCGGAATGTGAGCGCAAAAATGCCCGTTCATTGGCTGTCCATACCGCAGACGGGCTATCGCGGAAGATCATAAACGGCATCCCATCGGGGATAACACCGTTCACGTCGCGCAGCATAATTTTCTGATGCAGCACGTTGTACAGCGGCAGATCAAAGCCGAGCATATCTGCGCACTGCTGCACAAATGGCCCCGCCGCCAGTATCAGATGTGAGGTTTCTGCGTGCATCAGGCCGTGTGCGGTCTCTATCGTGACTTCGGTGATGCCCGGTGCAGTGGATTTCAAACCTGTCACTTCGCCGCGCACATCTGCTAACCCGCGCTGTGTAGCCGCATCCAGCATGTGATGGAACAGTACGCGCGTGCTCAGCCAGCCAGCACGCCGCACATGTACCACAGACTGCATGTTTTCGCTGACGAACGGCATATGCTCCCGGATGTAGTCGTTACCCAGCAGCACATCTGAGCCAGCCGGGGCGTTATTCGGGTAGTTGCTGTATTCTGCGGTGTGCGTGCGGATAGCGCCAATGCCTTCATCTTCGTAGCGGGCCAGCCACCCGGCAATATCGCGCTCCCCGGAGATATACGCATAGCCGCGCCGGTTCATATTGAAGAAGTTCCCGTGCTGTGCGGCGATGCTGTCCATAAGGGTGATGCTGCGGTTTGCCAGCCGCACCATTGCCGGGGCCGGCCACCAGTTGCGGTAATTAGAGCCGGATTTATCGCTGGTGAACGTCATCGGGGCGCGTTTATCCACCAGCAGGATATTGCGCATGTTGTGCTCTGTGGAGAGATAATAGGCCGTGGCAATCCCCGCTACCCCGGCCCCAACGATAACGGCATCAAACGTGTGAGACATAGCTACGCCCAGAACGCCTTCTCAAGATCGGTGAATTCCTCCGCTGGCCCCTGGAATTTATTGCGGCCCAGTTCCAGCACATACACATAGTCCGCGATTTTGAGCGCTTGCCGGATTTCCTGGTCTACCAGCAAAATCGTCAGCCTGTCCCGGTCACGGAGCATGGTCAGCATATCGTATACTTCCTCGCTCAACATTTTTGCAAGGCCAGCAGTCGGTTCATCGACAAGGATCAACTGTGGGTCGGTCATCAGTGTGCGCCCGATTTCCACCATGCGTTGCTGCCCACCGGAGAGATTACCCGCGTTTTGATTGCGTTTTTCCTTCAGGATGGGGAACCGCTCGTAGTTTTCCTCGATTTTCTCTCTGATGCGTTTTTTGTCGTTGCGGAACGTCCACGCGCCCATGCGCAGGTTATCTTCCACGCTCATATAGCGGAATACACCCGGTTGCTGTGGAATATAGCTGATGCCGAGGTCAATAAGTTTGTGCGTGGGTGTGCCGACCACATCATCACCATTGAATACGATCTTGCCACTACTGGGATGCAGAAAACCGTAAATCGCCTTCAGCAACGTAGACTTGCCCACGCCATTCGCACCGAGGATTGTCGTCAGTTTGCCCTGCTGCACCTGGAGGTTGAGTCCCCGCAGAATGTGCAGGTCAGCGTAATAGCCTACATACAAATCCTGCACATCCAGCGCGATGTCATGTGCGCCGTTGCCATTGGTCGCCATTACTCGTCCTCCTCGTCTTCGCCCAGGTACGCCTCAATCACAGCAGGGTCGTTTTTCACATCTTTCGGGTCGCCGTCTGCGATGAGCACGCCGAAGTTCAGCACAATCAGGCGCTTGCTCAGTTCAAATACCGCGCCCATGTCGTGGCTGATGAGGATAATCGCGCGTCCGTTGTTATGTACCCGGTCGATGTAGCCGTAAATCGTTTCCTGCAACTTCGGATGCACACCGGCAAACGGCTCATCCAGAATAATCACGGACGGATCCAGCATCAGCAGGCGTGCCAGTTCCAGCAGTTTTTGCTGCCCACCACTCAGCGCCCTGCCATACTCGTTCGTCAGGTGCGTGATGGTGAGAAAGTCCAGAATTTCGCGTGCTTTGTCTTCCATCACACTGCGGCGGGCACCGGGGTTCATTGCCAGCGCCGGGACGAGCATATTTTCCATCACGGTCATACGGCGCAGCGCCCGCGTTACCTGGAACGTGCGGCCCAAACCGGCAGCGGCCACTTCATAGGGCCGCAGCCCATCGATGCGTTTGCCGTTGAGGTTAATTGTCCCGGAGCTCGGGCGAATCTGGCCGCTCATCATATTGGTGAGTGTGGTTTTCCCGGCACCGTTCGGGCCAATCAACCCCACCAGTTCTGGCCCGTTGATGTGGAAGGTTACATCGTCAACAGCGGTGTTACCGCCAAACTGCTTCGTGACGTGATCCAGCTTCAGTTCAATCATTAATCTGCGCCTTCCGTTTCGGTCTTCAGTTCTGCCGGGGCACCGCCCTCATCGCCATCCTCTCGGATAGACACGGTTTCTTTAAGCGCACTATCGCGGCCACCAAACCACTGCAAAATCGGGTAGAGTAAGCCGTTACGCATGTAGCGCAGTGTAAGCACAATAATCACGCCGAACACAGCAAAACGCCAGAAGCCCGGTTCCCACTCCGATGGCTCGCCAGTCATGTTCATGCCGGTGAAAAACACAATCAACGCCAGCACAACAGACCCATAACGCAGGTAGGGGCGGTACTGCTTGAGTGACTTCACGACGGACGCCATAAATCCGACTGTGACCAGAACCAGCGCCAGCACCAGCCGCAGCATAAAGCCACCCGGCCCACCATCAAACTCAATCGTCACAGGCAGGGGAATGCGCCGCAGCGATTCCAGCAGATATTGCGAGATAAACGCCCCCGCAGCCGCACCCAGCAGGCTTTCCATACCGCCAACGACCGCATAAGCGATCACCAGTGACATCTGCAAAATTTCGAGCTGCTCCGGGATGATGCGCTCACTGCCCACGTTACTATAGAAGACAGCCCCGGCCAGCCCCACGATCATACTCGTAATGACAAAAATCAGGATTTTGTAGAACACAATATTCACGCCCAGTGCAGACGCCGCATCCTCGTCCTCGCGCATAGCACGCAGGAACATGCCAATGCGCGAATTCGCAATCCAGTACATCACGATGAGCGAGGCCACCAGCAAACTGAACATAATGTAGTATTCAATCGTCCGCGCCTGATCCACATTCTCCGCCACCACCAGCCGCCGCAGCGATAGCCCGTTAGAGCCGCCGGTATAGTCGTACTCGGTGAGCATGACGATGCGGAACAGTTCCGAGAATGCGATGGTAAACAGCGCCAGATATGACGACCGCAACCGCAGCAGCAGCCAGCCAATCAGCAGGCCCACAATGCCGGCCACCAGCGCCCCGAATGCAATTGCAACCAGCGTCGGGATAGAAGCCCCCGGCACGGCAATGCCAATCACAGCAATGGTCACGCCGTCGCGGGCAATTAACCCGGCGGCATACGCGCCGATGCCCATAAACGCCATGTGCCCGAACGAAAACTGCCCGCTAATCCCAGCCAGCAGTGCCCAGCTAGACGCCATAATCGCGTAGAAGAAGCCGAAGATATACACGGACTTGGCATAGTTAGACTGTGTGGTGTCATTCGGG
>JBCCQC010000208.1:0-7242 GCA_039024535.1 Chloroflexota bacterium | reverse complement strand
GCTGAAGTTTGCGTTTCCGCTCATGAATCAGATCATCAACAGAAACCAGTTCGTCTTCATGCTCTGGCCTCCTGTTATCAACTGGAGAGTGCTCCTCTTTGCCGGAGTCTGTCGGAAAGGTTTCTTCGTCTGGTTGCTGAATCTCATCGTGATTCTGTAACTGGTCGGTCATCCTGGCTTGCGTCCCTTAATTGCCAGATTTACAGTTGGTTTTCCGGGTGGTTCGTTGATAGCGTTGTGGCGGTCAAAGTAGTTCAACACCGCCACGCCGAGGTTAATCGGGTTGAACAGACTACCGTCGTTCTGGTCGAATGTCGTGCGGTTAGCGGCGGCAGCCATGTTACCCGGCATCAGGCCACTTTCTAGCAGCGGTTTGCCAATGCCATACACCAGATTGTGAATAAACGGGAAGCTATGATGCGTGAAAGCACGTTCTTCTTCCACGCAGAACCCGGCGCTTTCTACGGCGCGGCGTAGTTGCCCACGTTCATACAACCGGTGATGATTGGCCCACAACCCGGCAAAAACGCCCTCGTTGATGTGTGTGTTAAACAGCGTCTCCAGCGTTTTATTGACCGGATCCCACCAGAAGGGGTAATTGGCATTGGGAACCGTAATCGCCACCACGCCGCCCGGCTTCAGCACGCGCAGCGCCTCCCGCAACCCGGCCACATCATCGTTCAGATGCTCCAGCACCTCGGATAAAATCACCGCGTCAAAGGTGTTATCCGGGTAGGGCATCCGGTAGATGTTGGCGTATTGCAGCGTTACGTCTGGCATGTGGCCGACATTGCGCTGTGCTTTTTCCAGCACACTCCAATCCAGGTCGGCACCCACCAACCTCGCTTTGCTGGCATAGCGGAACATGTTCAGGTAAAAGCCGCGCCCACATGGGAAGTCCAGAATCAGGTCATCTTCCTGCGGGTTCACCCACTCGAATATCGTCTGGACACGCTTTTTGAAGGCCATATCCGCCTCGTTGCGCGTCATGTGGGCGATGGTGGCCGGGTTTACGCTATGTACGGTTCGCGTACTCATAGAAAAACTTTTCATACTGGTTGACCGTTTCTTCAAACGAAAAGCAGTCCTCAATTTGCTGGCGGGTGTGCTGGAACTGATCTGGATTATCGAGAATCTCTACAATTGCGTGGCCCATCGATACATGATCGCCGGATTCGGCCAGTTTGCCCATGCCCGTCACCTGCACCGGCACGCGCCCACCAGGAATGTCCGTCATCATCACCGGGGTGCCACTCAGCATGGCTTCCACCTGCACCAGTGCAAAACACTCGCTGGCACTCGTCAGCGCCAGCACGTCTACTGCGGCAAAAAAGTCCGCCATGAATTGCATGTCGTCTATCAGGCCGAGGAAAGTAAGCTGGTCTTTGTACTGCTGGACGATGGGCTGGTATTTTTCCCATGTATTTTCATATTTAATGTCGTACTCGCCGGCAAACACGATGTGCGCGTTGGGATACTTCTGGTTAATGATTTCCAGCGATTGAATCAGCAGGTCGGGGCGTTTTTCTTCTACGAACCGGCCTGCATAGCCGATCACCGGCCCGCCATCCCGTGACCACTGCGCTTTCATTTCGGCGGCGCGTTCCATGTTGGGGGGCGGCATCTCGATGGGCGGATAAATGGGGTGAACTTTATCCATAAACGGCTCGGCGTAGTAGGAATTGTCGGCATAATCCTGGCTGTAGAGCACTAAACGGGGCACTTCTGGCCCACCAACAAGGAACTTATACAGCCCGAACATGGTGTTCTGGATAAAGCGGTTAGATAACCCCTCCGGCAATATCAGGTCGCCGTGGTGCGTGACTATGACTTTCTTGCCAGTCATTGTCGCCAGCAGCCGGATTAGCCCGGTTTCCAGTACAGGTGTGCTCACCTGCACCACGTCGTGTTCGCGCATCAGTTTGTACATCACAAACGGGAAGTTGGGCATAATCATTCCCCGGCTGATGGGAACTGGCGGTGCCCAGATGCGCCGTACTGTCACGCCGTTGATGACTTCATACTGTGGCAGGTGTGGTTGATGCTGTGCCGCCGCTACCGTGACTTCATGCCCACGCCGCACCAGTTCTTCTGAGAGGCGCTGTACATAAATCGGTACGCCGGTGCGGTGCGGCAGGTAATACAGCAGGTAAAACAGGATTTTCAGTTTTTCGGGTGCGTTCCCGCTCATTGGTATTGTCCCTGTTGCCTTCAAGAATTTCCCACGGTTTGCTGCTGCATCTGGTTCACCCCATCGGATAGCTGCTGCCATGACACGCCTTCCTGCACGAACCCGTAAATGCCAGTAGCCGCATGAACGAACAGGTTCACCGCATGTACCATCACCGCAAAAGAGGTAGCCGTGCCGTCCAGCGTATAGCCCATCACACTCATTGCTCCCAGTATCGACAGTTCATACGTGCCAAGGTTCCCCGGCACGGCAGGCACAGCGATAGCGAAAGCCGCTGACGAGATGTAAAGCAATGTGGTTGCCCAGCTTGCCTCATCATAGAAGGCGAACATCAGCACATACCCGGCAAAACTACTGATCGTCCAGCTTACCGCCGTCCAGAAGAATGCCCCCACCAGTGAAACGGGGCGGGTCAGCGGGGCCAGCCCATCCAGAAATTGCGCTGCAATCTGCTCTATGGGTAGACGTTGCAGCAGCGGGATGCGTTCCACAAAGAAGTGAATGAGCTTTTCTGTCAGGGTGCGTTGCCATGCCAGTACAATCAGCACCAGAAAGCCCATGATAGCGATGATACCGAATATGAACGCCGTCTGCCGACTGCCATCGGGCAACGGAGCAACCGCCAGCGCAAACAGCGCCATCACTACCACCGCCAGTAAGTCCAGCAGGCGCTCTGTAATGATGGTGCTGGTGGTTTTTGCCATTGGAACCGGCGGGGTTACTCTGGCAGTGAGGAAAACACGCGCCACTTCGCCAATGCGATAGGGGATGAAGTTGTTGATGCCGTAGCCAATGTTGATGATATTGAAGACACGGCGTAGCGGCACACCGCTGTCCAGCAAAATACGCCAGCGCTGTGCGCGGGCCACCAGACCAACCAGCAATAGCAATACGCAGGGTACCACATAGATGTATTCAGCTTCTGTGAGGGCATCCATTAACTGCGAGAGATCAATCTGTGCGAATATGAAAGCAACAGCCAGCAGGCTGATGATTGCCCCGATAATCCCGATATGCCATTTCTTCACAGTCTGCTCCGTTGCAACAATCATGGCTTGCCTCCACCGGGCAAACAGCCACACATTATACACGTATGAATTCAGGATACCTTACCGGATTCTGACAGCGGCTCCAAAAGCGTTATGTTTCTGTACATATTCTGGTGGTGGCATTGATATTTTAATTGCCCTGTCAATTGTCGCTATGGTAAAATTAATATATTGTTAGAGGTTTGTTTTCTGAATGGTTCAGTATGTGCTGCTATGAACCACAGTACATGACAACTAATAACGGGATGTGCATAATTTAATAGTGTACTTTGTAAGCTATAAATCAGGACTATTACTATCACGACAGGAAGGCATTATGAACATCGAGGGCAAGACGGCACTGGTTACAGGTGGCGCACATCGCGTGGGCAAAGCAATTACATTGGCGTTGGCAGGAGCCGGTGCAAATGTGGTTGTCAATTACAACAGCTCTGCTGATGCTGCCAATGAGACCGTAAAAGAAGCTATTGCGCTGGGCGTGGACGGCATGGCTGTACAGGCTGATGTAAGTGCTTATGGCGCTGTGCTGGGCATGGTGGGTGCTGTGAAAGACCACTTTGGTGGTGTCGACATTCTCGTCAATGCGGCATCGCTGTTCAAGAAGACCCCTTTTCCAGTCGAAAACATCAGCGATTATCAGCGTGTAACCCGCATCCTTGTTGATGGTTCCTTCTATTGTGCGAACACCGTAGCCCCCATGATGATGGCGAGTGGCAGCGGCAGCATTATCAACATTGTTGACCTGAGCGCGTGGCAACCGCCAGAAGACTATCTGGCCCACAGTGTGGGTAAAGCGGCTCTGCTTGCGCTCACACGGCAGTTAGCTGTAGAAATGGCCCCGATTGTGACGGTGAACGCAATTGCCCCCGGCCCTGTGCTGCCACCCCCGGACTACAGCCGTAAGCAAAAATCAGAAGTTGCCAGCACCACCCTGCTGAAGCGCTGGGGCACGCCTGAGGATGTTTCTGACGCGGTTCTGTTCCTTGTCCAGTCTGAATACATCACAGGTGAGTACATCACCGTGGACGGTGGGCAGCGCTACGGAGGCAACCAATTCGGCTAAAGAAAAGACCTGCTTTCGTTTCGTGGATGAGACAATCAGGCAGGCGAGGCCAGCAACGACCATAGACGGTGGCTGGTAAACTGTCCCCCACCCTCGGGCACCAGCACACCGCTATCGGTCAACTCATGAACCCGCTGCCGTGCCGTGTCTCTATCCCACAGGTCTATCAGATCATGGAAAGCGATTACACCGTCTTTCACGATCAGCGGGGCAAGCTCATGAATGTACTGGCTTACCTGAGGGGTGGGACTGCGCCCAATCGCCACGGCAAGCCGTTCGATGATTGAGCGTTTGCGATCCATTACAGAAGCCAGTCCGTCTACACCGGGGACGTTCTGCAACAGTGTCGCCACATCACGATTTTCCTCGAGGAACATATCTGCCATGCCAATTTCATACTCACTGTGCAGCAGTTCACCGAGTAGAACAAGTGCCAGCGGTACCCCCTGCAACTGATAGAGTAACGTCTGCATCTCTTCCGGGTAGTCTTCCAGTGCATCGGGTGCGTATAGATTAACAAGCGTCCGGGTATCTGTGATGCTGAGTGGTGACAGATGGATCGAGCAGCCATTGTGCCGGGTGGCATGGCGTGCCACACCGGGGAACCGTGTTGTGATAACGATGCGGCTGTTCGAGCCGCTGACCATGAATGGCTGGAGGTTGGCCTCAGTCCACACGTCATCAACAACGATGAGCATACGTTTGTTCGCCACCGTAGCCCGGATTTTCATGGTTGTGGTTTCCAGCGTAGATTCTGGCATAATGCCCAGCGTTCCACACCATATCTCCAGTTGTTTACGGATGTCTGGCTGTTCACCCAGCGAGACCCAGAAAACGCCGTCAACGAATGTGTCCATCACATCTACCTCATGAACCATACGAGAGACCAGTGCCGTTTTCCCGATGCCAGGCATCCCCACCACAGCGACTGTTGCGCTGTCCACATCCAGCACGTAGCCCCGCAATTGATTATAGGGTTCATCCCGCCCGATGAGGTGTTGCGGCATAGGCGGCAGCAGGCTGACGGCGACGTTTTCGCGCACATTGATCAACGGTGCGGTATCTTCCGGGCGAACCTCTGCATGTAGCAGATCTTCGTAGAGTTTCCGGGTCGCTGCCTGTGGGGTCAGGCCCAGTTCGTCGCGCATAAACTTTACAAGCTGGTGATACTGGCTGATAGCCCTGTCACGTTGTTTCATCTGCACGTAAAGCCGCATCAACATGCGATGTACAGGCTCCACCAGCGGATCAATTTCGATAATGCGGTTGGCATATTCAGTCGCTTCTGCAAGGCGTCCGTCTTCGTGTGCCAGCCGCGCCAGCGCCTCCAGTGCGTCAATATGATAGCGGTGGAATAACTGCCGCCGATGCTGGATCCAATCGTTAAAGGCACGGGCATCATCCAGAATAAACCCGCACATAAACTCGTCTATGTACAGCGAGGTGGCATACCGTAGCTGTGTCTCATCGGGCGTAGAGTCGGACTTCATGAGTGTTTCGAGTTCCACAGCATCAACCCGGATGTCAATGTTCGGGTTCATGCAAACAGTAGCCTCATCTGTCAGCAGCCAGCCATCAACCCCACTGGACTTCATGTTGTACAGAAGACGACGTAAATTCGCTCGACTGCCGGATAAATCCGGCCATAGCAGGTCTGCCAGTACCGTTCGATTGTGGGCATGAGGGTGTAATGCAAGGTAGGCGATGAGTGCTGTTGCCTTGCGCCAGCGAATATGGACGGGCTGCCCCTGCCATGAAATTTGCGGGACACCCAGCAGGCGAATCTCCAGATCGGCCATTCGATTCACTCCCTACATTACACACTGTTTCCAGTTATTTATATCATGAACGGGTCAGCGTTGGTCACATGTCCTACAGGCGTCCCTTGCGTAATTTATTTCTATTGGCGATTTTGAAGCAGGGGTTGCAGCAAAGCATCCAGCGAGATTGACTGGCGCTGTATTTCTGTGATCTCAACGTCAGTCAAGTCTCGTTCCAGCAACGGCAACCATTCATCCAGTTTTTCCTGCACTTCGATGTTGAACACGGGGTGTTCTTTGAGCGTTTGTACCATTCTGCCGGCCATGATCTTTTGCCCCTGCTGGTAGTAGTACCATGCATAGCTCGCCAGCAGTTCCAGCACGATGGGGGTTGCACCCGCTTCATCTGCCAGACGTACACCTTCATCGAGTAAATTACTGACTTCCGATGTACCCCGATGCAGTTCTACTACGCTGAGGTTGGCAATCGCATTGGCAATATCCCGCTTCGCGCCAATGTCCCGGTAAAGATCAAGACTTCTAGACAGATACTCATGCGCCCGTTCATAATCCCGTTTCCATGTTGCCACCAGCCCGGTGTTATTGAGCGACGAGGCCATCCCCCATTTGTCCCCGGCCCGTTCGCGGATTAAAAACCCATCCTGTAAAACACTCAGGCTGCGTTCGTAATCATGAAGACGTGCGTATTCCATACCGAGGTTATTCAGCGTCATTGCTGTGGCCCATTCTTCACCGATCTCCTGATACAGACTGATGCTGTGCTGGTAGTGCTCTATTGCCATGAAAGACTCGCCACGGTACATATAAATCAGGCCGAGGTGATTGTGCGCACGCGCTGTCTCTGAGGAGGACTGCACCTGCCCGATGAGGTGGGTTGACTTTTGCATAAACTGCTCTGCGTTTCCGAATTTACCCAGCCGGATTTCGATAAGTGATAGTTGAGCCAGAGCCAGCAGCTGTAGGGGTGTTTCCCCCGCTTTTTGTGCCATATTGAAGGCTTCCAGAAAAGCCTGTTCAGCTTCCAGCAAATTGCCCATACGCTCGTGTGAGGTACCCAGCAGAATTTGCACTTGAACCCTGCGTACGTCGTCCGGTTTCAGCGTGGCAAGGCCATCGTTCAGTAGAACCTGAGCCGTCTCGTGTTCGTCTGTAATCTCT
>JBCCQC010000207.1:0-7248 GCA_039024535.1 Chloroflexota bacterium | reverse complement strand
GGTCATTTCGCGGGAAATCGGGGACCGACATGGCGAGGGTGCTATCATGGGGAACCTCGGGGTTGCGTATCGCAACATGGGGCGCACCGAGGAGGCGATAGGGCAGTACGAGGCCGCGCCGATCCCCGATTTCACGGGCAATGAGCAGCGCGGCCTCGTACTGCGCTATCGCCTCCTCGGTGCGCCCAAGGGCTGCATACGCATTCCCCATGTTCCCCAGATGAATGCCCTCGCCACGCCGGTCGCCGATTTCACGGGAAATGACCAGCGCGGCCTCGTACTGCGCTATCGCCTCCTCGTAGCGCCCCAGGTTGCGATACGCTCCTCCCATGCTCCCCAGATGAATGCCCTCGCCGTGCCGATCCCCGATCTCACGATGAATCACCAGCGCGGCCTCGTACTGCGCTATCGCCTCCTCGTAGCGCCCCATGTTGCGATACGCACTCCCCATGTTCCCCAGCGCATTGCCCATTTCCTGCTTATTTCCGTCCGCTTCGGCAATGGCCTTTGCCTGCTCAAAACGCTCAATCGCCTGCTCATAGCGCCCGGTGTCACGGTAAACCAGCCCGGCGTGCATGATATGCGATCCCTCGCCCCGGCGGGTGCTGCCCTGTGCCGCTGCCTGTGCTGCCCGTTCCAGTATCTCCAGCGCCTGCGTGTACAGTCCTTTGTAGTCCAGTATTTCACTTGCCTCAGCGTACAGGTTCCACGCAAATTGTTCGGTTTCCGGCCACATGGCGTGGTCGTGTGCCCACGCGCTGGCCCCGGTAAAGTTACGCAGTTCCGGCATCAGCGCCTTAAAGTTCTCCAGCGACGGTGTATTGTAGTTGTAGGTAAAGGCAATGGCCGCTTTCACGGCGCGGCGGTGGTCATCGTCGGTGGCCTGTGCCGTGGCATACAGGTGTGCCATGTCGTGCGTGCGGTAGTGTTCGGCAATCTCATCGGTTTCCGCTACCACGGTCAGCAGGCCGTTGGCGGCCAGTTCACGTAACTGTTCATCGACAGCAGGCACATCAGCCCGAAGCACCTGCACTTGCTGATTAAACAGGTGCCCCCATATTGCCACATCTGTTACACGTTCAGACTGCCCCGTATCTTCACGAAATGTATCAACGTCTTTCTGCGTTACGTCCGGCAGGTCGGTCATGTACAGCGCCATCATCTCCGCCGTAATCGTCGGGGCAAAAAACGCGCCCATGTTCAAAAACACCTGGCGTGTCTGCGGCTCCAGGTCGTCCAGGCTCTGTTCTATCAGCACGGCCAGGCTCTTGCGGCCCTGCTGCGCAAACTCATGCGGAATGGTCATGTGCGGCGCTTCGGTCAGCCGGTCAAGCATCTGCGCCGGGGTGCGCTTATGCACGGCCATGTTCTTGCCCAGCACGCGCAGCGCAAACGGGTGGTTGCCCAGCTTCTCGCACAACGTCCGGGCATCGGCGGTGTGGTCAGCCGCCAGCGGGGAACCGATGTGTTGTTGCAGCAGCGTGAGCGCGTCGTCGGTACGCATCTGCGGGATAGGGCGGTGCTCCCCGGTAATGGGGATGTGCTTGCGGGCGGTCACCAGCACAGCGCGGCGCGTGGCGGCTCGCAGCAGCGGCAGCAGTGCGGGGCCGTTCCACGCATCATCCACCACGACGAGTGAAATATTATGGCTCCGCAGCAGCTTCGCAATCACGCGCATCCTGCCGGTATCGTCGCGCTCGGCGGCCACGGCTTTCCCGGCGTTAAAGGCGCGGCCCACGGCCTCCAGCAGCGCATCGGTTTCGGCAGCCCCCGCCTTTATATACAGCACCTCACCGTTCCCGGCGTCCATCCACTCCAGCGCCACGGTAGAGGCCAGCGCGGTTTTGCCACTCCCACTGAACCCGTAAACCAGCACATGTTTGCTATCGTTCAGCAGCGTGAGCAGGTCGCTTTTAATCGCATCACGGCCCACCAGTGGCACATCCGGCAGTTCAAGGTCAATTTCGGGGATCTCCACGAGGGCGGCACTCGCGGTACGGGCATAGCTGTACTCGTCCGGGTCGGGTTCTGGCTCCGGGGGGCGCAGTGCGGTAATCAAATCGTCGAAGGCGGGGCGGTCGTCCATGCCCAGGCTATCACGCACCACCTGCAACAGCACAATCATATCGTCCACGGTGCCGTGGCGGTTCACCACATCCACCAGCGCGGACGTAAACTCGTAGGCCGGCCCCTCCCACGTAATGCGGTTCAGCATATCCTCGCCATAGAGGGCATTGTTGAGGTGCGTTCTGCGCTGGTTCACATTGCCCATATGCGTCACCAGCACAGAAACCACCTTCGGGAATAGTTCGCGGTTAATGAACATAGACTCTTGCTCCCACACACAACAGCGTCACATACCGGGAGTATACAACATCGTGGCATGGGTGGCTGTCAGGTGGCGTGGTTTTCTACAGAGGGGCGTTACTGTGGTTGGGGCTGCCCGTGGGGGTCTCTGTATGCGAGACAGGGAACCACGGGCAAATAGCTGGCTATGCTTCGTCCATGTGCCAGCGGGTGACGTTCGCATCTATCGTGGTTTTGCCCAGTGCCTTTGCTGCGGATACCCGGTGCTGCCCATCATGGACGTAGTACACACCATCAACCTCAACCACCTCAACAGGCGGCATCTGCAACACGTCCTCCGTAATGCCCGTTGCCACGCTCACCCAGCGCGGGCGGCTGCGGCGGTTCACCGGGTGGAAGTCAATATCGAAGCGGTCACTGCGGCCCTGTGTGCCGCGTATCCGGTCAATGTCAATCGCCTGCTGCTCCAGCTTTTCGATCCGCACCGGCTCATCTTCTACGTCCGCCAGGCACAGTAAACTGCGCGAGCTACCGGTGATTTTTGCGACTGTTGCCTTAATTTGCCCCACGCTCCACGAACGATCATACAGGCGTTCGGCAGCCGCGTGCATCTCACGTCGTCTGTCGTAGGTCGTGACGACCATCGCTGCCTCCTTTTGCTTTAAGATTTCGTTATAGACGCCAAATTCTATAATGGACAGTTTGGCGGTACAATAGTGACAACGTTAAAACCATATTTGATTCAGGGAGCGAATCGACATGGCAGCAGACATTTACTGGATTGTGGTAACGGGGATGCCCGACAGTGGACAGACGACGTTTTTAAACACCGCCGCAGAGCGCAGCACCTACCGTGACCGCCGCGATATGAGTGTCATCAGCAAACAGGACTACACCGATGCCCGTAACGCTATGCGCATCTGGAGTGCGCGGTACCTGCAAACCGGCGAAGAGGGGGACGCCGAGGAGCGATACCTGATTGACCGCTACCAGAACAGCCTGCTGGTGGGCGAACTGACCATTGAGGCAGGCATGTACGTGTGCCTGTACGAGTCGCCGCCTTCCAACCGTTTTGATGCAAGCTGGGAGGTGCTGGAACAGGGCCTGCTGGGTATTGTCATGCTGATGGACAGCGCCGCACCGGAGACGTTTAAAGATGTGCCGCGTGTGATCGACACGATCACAGAAAGCGATGTGCCGTTCGTGGTGGCAGCGAACAAGCAGGACTTGCCCCATGCCGTGCCTGCCGATGACCTGCGCGTGCTGCTGGACATGGGGAACACGCCGGTAATCCCATGTGTGGCAAATGACCGCAAATCGGTTAAAGCCGTGCTGCTGGCCCTGCTGGAGCGCTTACAGGAGCAGGACAACAGCGCATCCGTGTAGATTTTCAAACATTGCGGCGGCAACAGCATCCGGGTGGTGTACTACAATGAAGCTACCAATACAAACTGCTGGAAACCAATATGCAAACGTACTGGATCGTGATTGCCGGGTTGAAAGGGGCGGGCAAATCGACGTTTATGGACAACGCCTCGGAAAGGGTCGAAATGCGGGATCGCATCGATATGAGTGTGATTACCGACGCCGAACAACAGGCTGTGCTGCGCTGGCTGGAAACCACCGGCGGCGCACTTGACCCCGACCGCATCACGATCTCGCCAGAAGAAGAGGCTTTTCACCGCTGGATGCGCCGGGTGCGCGTGGGGCAGATTGACCTCGACCACCGCACCCGCGTGTGCTTTTACGAGGCCCCCGGCAACCGGGAGTTTGACTTCCTGTGGGAGGTCATCACGCCGGATAATCTGCTGGGGTCGGTCATTGTCATCGACAGCACCAAACACCCCCTCATCCGTGACGCCAGCCGCCTTGCCGCTACCATTGCCGCCTACGCCCCGGAGCCGTATGTCTTCGCCGCCAACAAGCAGGACTGTGACAACGCCATGCCCGCAGAGGACATCCGCATTCTGTTGCAGTTTTTAGACGGGCACCTCTCCCATGTGTTTGACTGTGTGGCGACAGAAAAAGCCGACGTGCAGCGGGTGCTCATTCGCCTGCTGGAGCAAATCCGTGAGACTTACGACGACGGCATTGAGTGGTAAACAGCCAGCAACAGGCTATACCGGCAGGCAGATGCGAAAGATGCTGCCTGTGCCGGGGGTGCTGTTCACTTCAACCCGGCCCTCGTGGGCTTCTACGACCCGCTTCACAATGGACAGACCCACACCGAGACCATCCGTCACTTTGCTGGCAGTGCCGCCCACCCGGTAAAACCGCTCAAATATCAGCTCGCGCACCTCAACAGGGATCCCCGGCCCGTTGTCCTCTACCGCAATAACATAGTGAGCTGTCTCCGGGTAAAGCGAAACGCGAATGTGCCCTTCCGGTGGGGTGTATTTGATAGCGTTCGTCAGCAGTTGCCGCAGTGCCCGCCGCATTTCCTTGCGGTCAATCATCATATCGGCCAGCGGCATGACGGGCGGGTCAAATATCAGTTGATGCGAACGCTGTCGCGCCATTGACTGGTGGCTGTCCACCTCTGCGTGTACCAGGTCGTATAACACAGTCGGCTCCAGCCGCAGCGCAAAGTTTTCACCCTCCATGCGGGGCAGCGCCAGCAGGTCATCAAACAGGTTGGTCAGGTGGTTTACTTCCTGCTCTGCCACGCGCAGGTGACGATTGTCTTCAGGAATGTCCAGACGCCGACGCAGCAGGTACAGGCTGGTGCCAATAGTCGTCAGCGGGTTTTTAAGGTCATGGCTGGCGTTGCTGATGAACTCCTCTAGAATAGTGACCCGGCGCTGTTCCTGTTCCAGTTGTAATCGTGCGGCTTGCTGTCGCTCTGTAATATCACGGATGCTGAGCAGGTACATCGGTTGTCCGAACTCTGTCAGGAGGCTGATATTGACAATGGCAGAAAATAGCTCCCCCCCAGCTCGCTTCAACGTCACTTCGTTGTTTTCGCTATTGCGCTCATTTAAGAGGGACTGCAAGACAGGCCAAGCCTCACTGAACATTGTCTGTGCAAGATGTGGAACTGTATGCCGATTGTACTCGAACGTATGCACACACATGTCATTACACTCCAGTATGGAATTCCCATCTGTAATAACAAGGGCGTTGCGGCTGGCGTTAAAAATGATCTGATACTTCTTATCCTGTTTGCGCTGCTCTTCGCGCAGGTTGTCATAGGTTAAACTGATACCGGCAGCCATCGCCAGCGCACTGTACACAAATACCAGCCGGTTAAGTATAACAGCCAGAATCGTTTCCCCCGCCAGCAGGCCAGACCACAGATAAATCCAGATAGATATGAACACGGCTATCATCACAGACCAGTGCAATGGGAGAAAAATCCCTACAACAAAAATGGCAATCATTGCAGATGGTATCAGAATTGTTGAATCAAAAATGGGGATTGAAAGAATGTGAGAAGCACAGAAGACTGTCAACGCAGTCGTGATAACGGCAGTTTTGAAGTGCCCCCGGTTGTTCAGCAGAAAAGACAGTACATATAACATGAATGTATACACCAGTATACCCATCACAACCCAATAGGGTAAAAGCAGAGGTGGCCTGACAATTACCACTGCCAGAATTCCCGCACCCGTGATGCCCATAATGCCGCGCAAAATAACATCGAGAACCTGCCGCTGATAGTTCTGATGTAGATCTTCTGTATATGAAACTAACCCTGTCATACTGTTTGGCAAAACCCCTGGCACTCTTCGCATCATTACGAATAGTTACAAATAGTACCATGATTCAAACACGATATGGAAGTAGTATTCACAGACATACATGAAAACTACATGAGTTTACCGGGTACAGGATGACAGCTATCGTTATGATTCTGATGTTAGTTGACATACACACACAAGGAGACAACATCATGGCAGTACGCAGCGCAACCGCAAAGTGGAGCGGTGGACTGAAAGACGGCAATGGCGACCTGAAGCTGGGCAGCGGCGCCTACGACGGCCAGTATTCGTTTACCAGCCGCTTTGAAGATGGCACCGGCACCAACCCGGAAGAATTGCTGGGCGCGGCCCACGCCGGCTGCTATGCAATGGCCCTCAGTGCTGGCCTTGAACGGGCAGGCTTCAGCCCGGAAAGCGTGGAGTGCAACGCCCGCGTTCACCTGACGCCGAAGGAAGGCGGCGGTTTTGAGATCAGCAAAGTGGAGCTGACTGTAGACGCAAAGGTACCGGACATCGAAGAGGCGAAGTTTATGGAAATGGCCGAGGCCACCAAAGAAACCTGCATCGTCAGCGTGGCACTGGGCGGCATCCCCGTGATGGAAATTACCGCCACCCTTAATGCATAAATACACCGTCTATCAGACCGGGGCATAACACTGCCCCTTTTTATCTGTTTTTTTACCCTGTTCACTTGCAACCTGTGAAACCATTTGCCATAATGGGTACCTAATGACATTGCGAAAGGGATAACGCCCATGGCAAACGACCGCATTCAGTTGCAACACCCCACCAAAACTGCTCCCACCATCCGCACAGCAACCTACAACGCCTACCGGGACGCCATCCTGACGGCTATCCCGCGAGTAGAACAGGGCATCACCTTCAAGGATCTGCTTACGACAGTAGAACAGATTGACCCGACGCTGAGCGATCACGGTTCCGTCAACTGGTACGTCACCACAGTCAAACTGCATCTGGAAGCAACAGGGGAAATTGAGCGCATTCCCGGTGCCACCCCACAGCGAATCCGTCACGCATAACATAGCCTCTCATGTTGCAGCAACTACAAAAACGAAGTACAGCCCGTTACGCCATACCTGCACTGGTGCTCTTTGTCGTGTTCAGTGTGGTCTGGTTTAACTTCGGGCCGGTGCAGCAGCTTGTAGAGCGAGCCAACGGCAGCCAGATACTCGATAATTCGCCAGGCTACACGGTGGAGATGGCACAGGAACTGATGGCG
>JBCCQC010000206.1:0-7274 GCA_039024535.1 Chloroflexota bacterium | reverse complement strand
CGTGTTTCGTCGTCCGTGGTCAGTACGCGGCCTGCGCCAAGTTCAGTGGTATGGGTTCGCACAGATATTCTACTCATGCTTCTCGTCCGTATGTGCCCAGGCTATAATCATAGCAAATGGACAGCATAAACACACAAGGACACACATGGATATTAACTGGTACGGGTTAAGCTGCTTCCGAATTACGGAGCGCAACAAAACCACCGTTCTCACAGACCCCTACAGCACTGCACTCGGCATAGAACCGGCTGGCACGACGAAAACCGATGTTGTGACCATGAGCCACGATGCCCCCGGCCACAGCAGCATGGATCTCATTAAGGGCGATCCGTATATTCTGCGTACACCCGGCGAGTATGAAATCGGCGGGACGTTTATTACGGGTATTGCGCTGCACTATGTTGATGCGGCTGTGGAACGTTACAACGTGGGCTACCTGATTAACTACGACGGCCTGACGGTTTTCCATGCGGGTGACCTGGGGTTTGTGCCAGAGCAATCTGTGGTGGAGGGGCTGGGTGAGGTGAATGTGCTGCTGCTGCCGGTTGGCGGTGGTAATTCGCTTTCTGCGGGGCAGGCATCGGATGTGGTGGCGCTGATTGAACCGGCCTACATTGTGCCGATGCACTACGCCATCCCCGGCCTGAACAGCGACCTGGAAGACGTGGAAAAGTTCTTGAAGGTGATGGGTGTGAGTAACGTGCAGCAAGAAGACACGCTCAAGGTGAGCAGCAGTAACCTGCCAGAGCAGCCGCAGGTCATTCTGCTGGAACCCGGACTTCAGTGATTCCGTTCAGTTGTAAATTGCCACCGGAATTTATATCCTGTGGGTAAATAACCTGCCGGACGACCTGTTCTGCGGGTTTTATTCATCAGTAAGGAAAGGTCAGACGATGGTTGGATTGGACAGCGTCAAGTTGTTGATGAACTGGGATGTTAAAACCGGGCGCGATCAGGATTTTTTTGAGTTTGTGATGCGAGACTGGGTGCCGGGGATTACGCGGCTGGGGCTGGAACCGACAGGCGCATGGTATACCACGTACAGCCACGATGACAATGACCCACGCTACATGGCAGAGGGCATTGTGGATAACCTGAACCAGATGAACCAGATCCTGGAAAGTGACGAGTGGGACGAACTGCACGAGCGCCTGCTGGAGTATGTGGATAACTACAGCCATAAGATTGTGCGCGTGAGCGGCGGGTTTCAGTTTTAGGTGTGGGGGACAGGGAAGCGCCTGTGAGATCACGGGCGCTTTTTAGCAGGGGCCGGGGCAGGGGGGCACAGGGCTACTCACTGCTGGTGCTGCTGGATTTTTCTGTGCTGGTGGTGCTTTCTTTCTTTGCGGTTGTGTCTGTGGTGGTGCTTTCTTTCGGGCTATCGGTTTTGTCGCCGGGGCTGGTGTCCTCTTTTGCACCGTTGCCGTTGGTGGATGTGGACAGGTTGGCTTTTGAGCCTTTGCTGTCGTTGACGTAAAAGCCGGAGCCTTTGAAAACGATACCGGCGGGCTGGATCACACGATGGACTTTCTGGCCGGTTTCCGGGTCTATGGTCAGCGGGTCGTCGGAGAACTTCTGGCGGATGTCGAACTCGGTTCCGTCCTCGCGGCGGTAGGTGTATATGGGCATACAACGCACCTCTCTGTGTTACTATGATTTCAACAATACAGGATGAAACGCAGGGCCAGTTGCTTACCGGCCACGGTATAGAATAATCTAGATTGTAGGGCGAACGTGTAAACGTTTCGTTAGACGCTACTCAGCATCCGTGACCAGATAGGTGAGCTGATACATGGCATTGTTCTGGTTGAACACCACGACCTGCTCGCTCATGCGGATGCTTTCTGCACTGACGACAAGCTCTCCGAGGAAGTCATCCTCGCCGCGCAATACTTCGTGCTCGTCGGCCTCCCACAATTGGATTGCGGTTTTACCACTGAGGCCGGGGAACTCAAAATCGCCCGGATCGTAGTTGGGGGACTGCTGCCAGCCTTCCAGGGTACGGAATTTGCCGGTGCGGAAGTCAAATGCGTTCGTCCACGTTTTTGCGTCAAGGGTGTCGTGCATCTTGCGCCCCGCCAGATCCCACGACCAGATGCGCCTGTCATTCATCTTGATGTAGGGTTCGTCGCCGTCGAACTCCTGCCCTTCGAGGCATTCCAGCAGGATAAGCGTGAGTTTGTAGTTGCCTTCAGAAGCCATTTGCGCTCCAGTTGATTCTCATCAAATCTCCGGATGGCTATTCTAGCTGAAAGTCTCACTTTGCGCACGCACATTTGACTACCAACCATCCCGTTAGCCCTGACAAACCCGGTCATAGCCACCCGGATACAGGCTATTGTGTAAACTTGGCGTAAATTTACTGTGAACTCCTTGAACAGCCCACTATTTTAAAGTTATACATAGCACAGTGCATATTGTTCAGGAGGATAAATTTATGTGGCATAACAAAAGCCTTACGCTTGCAATGGGACTGGTACTGACAGCTATTTTCAGTATGCTCACCATCAGTTCTGTGTTTGCGCAGTTACAGCCAGATCAGATCAGAACACCGGGTGCTATTGCAACCCATGCACAGGCTACTGCGCAGGCGGTTCAGGCAAATGCACAGGCCACCGCACAGGCCGTCCAGGGTAATGTGCAGGCTACCGGAGAAGCTATACGGGGTAATGCGCAGGGCACGGCTACTGCCATCACCGACAATATTCAATCAACCAGCGAGGCCGTCCGGGGCAATGCACAGGGCACTGCCACGGCCATTACGGGTAATGTGCAGGCAACGGTAGACGCCGTCTCCACCAATATCCCGGCCACGGCAGATGCACTTTCTACGCGGGCGGCCCTCACTATTGCCGAATACCAGTCTACGGCAGATGCCGTGCGCACTGCTGTGCCAGAACAGATCCAGGAATTGACTCGTGAGGAACTGGAAGCCCTGCTGAACAGCATTGATGAAAACCTTGCTGTTGATTTCACCGATGATGGGTTGACTGTGACCTATGCGGTGTCCGAGGCGCAGTTTAACACTGCGCTGGATGCTGCTCTTGCCGCCAGCGGGTATAGCTACAGTGCAGCGGCTGCCGATTTTACGCCGGATGGTATCCTGATTACGATTGAAGACTTGCAGTTGACGGAGAACCTGAGTGGCCGTGCTGTGGCGCTGGTGGCTGTGGCCGCAGTGAACGGCGAGGCACAGGCTACGGTTATTTTCCTCACGATCAATGACATCCCTGTGCCAGATGAGCAGGTGGCGCGGGTGAACGCCGCTATCCAGGCCGCTGCCGATAGTGCCATTGACAGTATTCTGTCAGACTACGAGTACAGCGTGGATGCGCTCTACACGACAGATACATCTATCGTGACCAGCATCAGTGTGCCGTATGACGTGGGAGCGCTGGCACAGGAATAAAACCAATATCGGGGTGATGCGCCTGTATCACCCCATGTGCTCGTAGTCGTAGATGTCCATGCGTACCTGGGGAATTTCCATCGTGACGCGCTCCTGCGGAATTTCCATGTGGATGAGCGCCTGCCGCACCATTTCCACCCCGGCTTCCAGTTGTGGCATTACGCTGCGGTAAACGCCGTAGCTTGCCAGCGCGTCTTTTTCTTCTTCAGTCTCTACCCGTGCCACCACCCGCAGGTCAATGCCAGAGTTGCGAATGTGGCTCAGGATGGTGCTGCTGGAGGTGATGTCCGGGACGGTATCGACCAGCAGGCAGGCATTACGGAATTGCGCGGCTTCCAGCACTACGGGATGGGTCGCGTCCCCGAAGATGACTGGCATTCCCTCTGCTTTCAGTCCTTCTACCTGCTCCGGGTTCAGGTCGATCACAATAAACTGCATGTCCATTTTTTGCAACGACCGTGCTACGTAGCGCCCGATGTGCCCGCCCCCGGCGATAATCACATGATTGTTGAAGCCTTCTTTCGGGAAGTTGGCGACGGTATCCAGAATTTGATCGCCCACGACGCGGCGCTGAATGTTGTATAGAGGCGTGATGAGGGCCGACAGCGGCGGTGTGAGGATGATCGTAACGATTGCCACACTCAGCAGAATACCGAAGAAGTCGCTATCCAGCACGCCGGTTTCCAGCCCGATGCCCGCCAGCACAAACGAGAACTCCCCGACCTGGAACATGAGCAGGGCCACCGCTATGGGTATCACATTGGCATAGCCAAAGGCTCGTGTGACCCCTGCCAGAATCGCCATCTTGCCCACGCTGACGACGATGACCAGCGTTAGCACCATCAGAACATTGTCCAGCAGAAAGCGTGGATCCAGCAGCATCCCCACAGAGGCGAAAAACAGCAAACTGAACAGGTCACGCAGGGGGATAATATCGCCGAGTGCCTGCAAACTGTATTCGGACTCGCCAAGGACGATGCCTGCTACAAATGCGCCGAATGCAAATGACAGGCCCATGAGGTACGTCAGGTAGCCTACGCCGAGGCCCAGTGCCGTTACACCAATCAGGAACAGTTCACGGCTGTTGCCCCGTGCGATAGAGCGCAGCAGCATGGGCATCACGCGCGTTCCGGCGAAAACCATGCCCACCAGCAAGAGCGCTGCCCGTACGACCGCCCATCCCAGCGACGCAAGGCCACTTGTGGGGTCTTCCAGCGCGGGCAGCAGTAACATCAGCGGTACCACGGCCAGATCCTGTACGATCATGATGCCGATGATAACCTTGCTGGACAGCGTGCCGAGCAACCCGCGTTCCTGGAACAGCTTGAGAATGACGACTGTGCTGGAAAGCGAGATGAGTGCGCCAAACCACACGCCTTCAATCAGCCGCCAGCCAAGCACTGCGCCGATGAGCACCCCGAACAATATCGTCAGCGTCATTTGAACCAGCGTGCCATACAGTGCAATGCGCCGGACGGGTTGCAGATCTTTGAGTTGGAGTTGCAGCCCCAGCGAGAACATCAGCAGGGAGACGCCAATTTCTGACAACAGTTCGATTTCTTCTACATTGGTGATGAACCCGAAGGCATTTGGCCCCAGCAGCACCCCGGCCAGGATGTAGCCAATGAGGGGAGGCTGACCCACGCGGGCCAGCAGCAGGGCCAGCACGAGCGAACCCAGAACGATGACAATAATATCGGCGGCGATTCCCATGTAAGACCTCATGCAGATCAACAACGGCACAGAGTGTAGCGTGTTTGATGAGGATTTTGCGAACAGTCCCTGAATTCTCATGTCACGCCAGTATAATTGCCACCATTGGACGTTATGGACTGTACTGGAACTTACCGGAATGAATTTAGGGATCAAGCGTCGCAAAATCGAAGACCAGATTGTAGCGGCCTATGAAAAAGTCAACTTTGACGCGAAAAAGGGCGCATGGGTGGATAGCGACACCTTCGAAGACTTTGTATTTTCATTTTTTGACCTGCGCAAATACTACGAAAAATCGGATGATACGGCTGTGGGGCTAGAAGCCCTGCGTGTTTATATGGATGGGCTGCGTGCGTTGCAGGCCGCTGCCGCTAACCGCAAGCTGAGCATTGACCGCCGCGAAAGTGCCGGACGCCTGATTTATGAACTGAATCATCAGATGGAGGCGGTGATGTACGAGGTGGAGCGCAACCGTCAGGAAGCTGGAGAACCGCCGCAGTCTGACGGTGGCAGTGATGGGCCGTCCGGTGGCGTGCCGGTGCTGTCCTGACGATGCGCCTTGCATGGGTGGGCGGGTTGCATTAGGATGGCGGCTCTTTTGTGACCTATCTGTTGGTAAGCATGAGCACTGTTTATGCCAGACAACTCTGATTACACGCCCAACCCGCAGAACGACTATGACTACAACCCGTCCGGGGAACCTGACCCGCGCTATGAGCCGCCGGTAAACCCGGACGATACCAATCCCTCGAAATCACAGCAGATGCAGGCCGTCCCGATAGACGAGCCGCCAATTACACTGGACGATACCAACCCGTCTATCGGGATGCGCCCGGTGGATTTGAACATGGAGCCGCCGATTAATCCGGAGGACACCAACCCATCGATTGCGGTGCTCACGGGCGAGTTCGACCGGCTGCCTGTGGCACAGTTGCCCCTCCCGGTATGGCGGCGGCTGGTGGGGGTGTTCAGTTTGCTGGGGGCGATGGCGCTGACGGCCCTTGCGACCCTGTTGATTCTGATTCCGCCAGCATCAACGGTGGTGGAGCCGCCGACAGATGCCCCGGCAGAGGTGGTGATGGCCCCGACAAACACCGCGCTACCCACAGAACCCATCCCGACCAGTGAAGCCGTCGCGGAACAGGCACAGGACGCCGATACAGTAGACGCGCTGCCGACGGTGAGTGCAGAGCAGGCCGGACTGATTTTGCAGCAGCCGATTGTGTATGGCAGAGGCGAATCTGTGCAGGTGGTGCGCAACCCGTATGCGCCGTTTACTATTATTCCAGATCGTCCGCGTGGTGAGGTTATCCAGTACGTTGTAGAAAGCGGCGATACCATCAGTTCGATTGCAGAGAAGTTCGGCATCACGCCAGAATCGCTGGTGTGGGCCAATGACCGTAACATTGTGGGGATTTTGCGACCGGGACAGTCATTGAATATTGTGCCGGTGGATGGTGTGTATGTGGCGCAGCATGTGGGCGATAGCACCATCGCGGACTATGCCGCCCGTTATGGCATCGCAGAACCGTTCAGCATTATCGACAGCGAGTATAACCCACAGTTACGCGGCCTCACGCCGCAGAGCATCCCGGATAGTGGTACGCCGATTCTGATTCCGGGCGGCGAGGCGGAGCAGATTGCATGGAACCCGGCAGTTGAGCGCGAGGCTGGCGGGGGCGGTGGTGGTGCAAACGGTGGTGGGTTTATCACCTTTGCGCCGGGTGAGGCCGGTTCGTGTGGGCGGGTGGCTGTGCCACCGGGTGGCGCGAACTGGGCGCGGCCACTATCTAACTATACATGGATGCGCGGATTTACCAGCTTCCATACCGGCGTAGACCTTGCCGCCTCTGTCGGGACGCCAATTGCAGCGGCGAACAGTGGGCGTGTGGTGTTCAGTGGGTGGAATAGCTATGGCTATGGGCAGACGGTCGTGATTGCGCACGGCCCGTTTACCACCCTGTACGGCCATATGAGCAGCCGCAGTGTGAGCTGTGGGCAGGACGTGTCTGCCGGGTCAATTATTGGTTCTGTGGGCAACACCGGCAATTCGTCGGGGCCGCACCTGCACTTTGAAATCCGCGTGAATGACCAACCGCAGGATCCGACGACTGTTTTACCGTTCTAACCACACGTGCAAGATACTGTGCTG
>JBCCQC010000205.1:0-7299 GCA_039024535.1 Chloroflexota bacterium | reverse complement strand
GCCGGGGCAATCGGCCCCTGCTGCATCCATATCAATCAACCACTGAAAAGGAGACGCACCAATGGAAAACACAAAATCGAACCCCGAATCCACAGGTTTTAACCTCGGCCAGTTCCTCAAGAACAACGCCGTCAAGATTATTGCCATCACGTTCTGGCTGATTATCGTCATCGCCATTGTCATCTACCAGCAGAGCAGCGGACTTGGCCCACAGGAACTTGCCGCCGACCTGACCACACGCCTCCAGGAATCTATTGCGGGGACGTGGTGGGGGCCGATTGCCTACACGTTCGTGTATTTCCTGCGCCCGGTGATTCTGTTCCCGGCGTCTGTGCTGACGATTCTCGGTGGTAATCTGTATGGGCTGGCGGTGGGCCTGCCGATAGTGGTGTTTGCCGGTACTGTTTCTGCGATTATTCCGTACTTTGCGGGTCGCTGGTTGTTCGGCAGTGCAACCGAGGCTGAGGAAGAAAACGAGGAAATTGGCCGCCTGATGAAATTCGCTGAGGAACTGCGCAAGAACCCGTTCCAGACGGTGATTACCATGCGCCTGCTGTTCCTGCCATATGACGGGGCCAGCATTTTTGCCGGTAGCCTGAAGGTGCCGTTTGTACCGTTCTTTGTTGCCACGCTGCTGGGTAATGTGATTGGCGCGATCCCGTATGTGGCACTGGGCGCGTCGGTAGAGGGTAACCCGTTCATGGAAGATGTATCGCTGGATCCGCGTATTCTGGCACTGGCACTGACCACGCTGGTGTTGAGCATCGCCGGTTCGCAGATTTACAAGCGTTACCAGGCTCGCAAAGAAGCACAGCAGGCCGCCGCTACCGAACAGGCATCGGCATAGAACCGCCGGGGCACCGCGCTCACGCCGTGCCCCTCTCCGCGTGAAATCAACCGGGGCACCACGTAAACGTCATGCCCCTTTGTGTGCAAGGCCCCGTTACGGAATAAGCACGTTGTCGATGATGTGAATAATGCCGTTGCTCGCGCCGATGTTCGGGTTTGTCACCAGTGCCTGACCGTTGTTCAGCAGGATGCTGCCGCTGCCCAGTTGCAGGCGCAGGGGTGTGCCGTTCAATGTACTGATGGTGCCTGTAAGCGAACCACCACCACCGCCAATCGGGGCGCCGTTGAGCGTTGCGCCGCCGCTGCCCGTAGCGATATTCGCCAGATCAAACTGGTTCAGTGCCTGCGGCGATACATGGAACGTCAGTACACTGGCGGGTGCTGCCTCTGGCGTGAGGCCGGTGCTGCTCTGGAGTGTATCGAAGGCGCCGTTACGTGGCACGAACACCGTCAGGTTGGGCGTTTCCGCGAGTGTTTCCACCAGTCCGGCAGCGGTGATAGCCCGCACGAAGGAGGTCGCGCCGAGTCGGTTCGCAATATCAGGAATCGAGTTCGGTGGGATGGCAGGGGCGCTGGCACCGGCAGAGGCACCCGGCGCCGGGACGTTAATTTCCACACCCGGCGGGATCAGCGTGGTGTCAATAAAGTGGATGATGCCATTGCGTACCTCGGTGTTCGGGCGAACGACTGTCGCCGCGCCGTTGTTCAGCAAGATGCGCGTGTTCTCACGGTCAAAGCCGATAACAACGGCCTGATTGCTGAATGTAAAGATGGACTGCGGCACAAAATACTGGCTGATGTCGGCAGCGGTGAGTTCACCGCCCAGAATGTGATACTGCACAATCTGCCGTACCAGTGGTCGATCCGAGAATAGCTGCGCCTGCGACATGGCGAGGTTATCCAGCAGGGTGAGCATGGCGTCGTCTGGCGGGGCAAACACCGTATACGACCGATTCGGAGCGTCGAGGTCATCGGCAAGCCCGGCCTGCTCTGCTGCGGCAATGAATACGCTGTAGTTCGGGTCTGCCCGCAGCACTTCGGTGATGGTGCCGGTGGCCTGTGCCTGTGCCGGGGCAGTTGTATGGAAGTGTACCGCTGTCAGCATCAGCAGGGCAGTAATCGCCAGTAATTTTCGCATCGGTGTGGGTTCCTTTCAGCGTCAAAATCGCTTTTCGCAAGCATACTACATCTATCCCGCCTGAGCCACAAACGCCGATTCAGCGAATCTCGTCGCTTTTCAGGTCAATCACCACACCCACGGCCAGCAAAAAGTCCGTGCCGAGGATGCCGTTCATTGGAGCCAGTGTCAACAATCATGCGCCGCAGCACAAGCTCTTTGCCCTCTGCGCGTATCACCACAGTGATATACGGAATCGCGTTTTCTATGCGGATGGTTGTCACGAGAGAATCCGGCCGAGTCCGTCGATGATGCCAATATCCAGCTTTTCGTGGGTGGTATGGTACACATAATATTCACTGTGCGGATTTTCCCGGTGCAGTTGGGCGTAATGCTTCCACGCGGAGATTGAATCCTCCCCGAAAGCGTTCACGAGTGATAACTTGTCTATAATGCGCTTTTTGTCCTCATCATGTGCTGCCAGTGCCTCAAACACCACCCACTGATTCGGGTGTTCCTCGCGTATCTGTTCCCAGTTCATGTTGCTGCCTCCCTGTCTGTAAACTTTATGCGTCCGGGTGAGCACTCATATTAAATGTGTCGTCACTATCGTCATCGGTCATCATCATCAGCCGCCCTCGTGCCATCTCCAGCCACGTTCGGAGTGCGTTTAGCTCCAGCATATACCCTTCCATCAGGATTTGACTGTGCAGGCTCACCCCACCGGCGGCGGCCATCTCCCGGTTAATGGCATCCTGATAGTATGCAGAACCACTCGTTGCGTAATGTACCGCGTCGAAATAGCCATTCATCCATGTCAGAATCTCTTTTTTGCTCAAACGCCCCTCCATGAACTGAAAACGCAGCATGGCAATCTCTCTTTGCTCATAAAATGGGCGCATTTTCGGTACTTCCTTCAGCCACGCATCCAGCGATACCTCGCCGTCTTCCGTGAGCGTGTAGACTTTGCGCGGGCGCGTCTCGTGCTCGATGTCCAGTTCACCCTCAATCACGCCGTATTTTTCCAGTCGTTTCAACATCGGGTAAACCGAGCCGGGGCTTGCGCTCCAGCTATTGTAACTATCCTCGTCAAAGTAATTGACGATGCTATAGCCTGTCTGTGGCTCAATGCTGATGAGACCCAGCACGATATATTCCAGTGTCGTCAGTTCGCGTGTTCTACCTGCCATGTGGATTGACTTTCGCTGTCTGTGATTATGGTTCGTATCATAGCGTGTTCCGCAATATGCGGCAATAGCCGTAAAAAAGCGCTAAAACTGGGGTAAATCTGCTTGACGGTTATTTCGATTCGATATACATTGAGTTACGAAACGTACTATTCGGTTGAGAATATAAAATATCCGGGAGAAATCACATGACCAGCAGCACAAACACCACACACGCAGTTATCATCGGCGGCAGTATGGCCGGTCTACTTACTGCCCGCGTCCTCAGTGACTATTTTGGAACCGTCACCGTCATTGAGCGCGACAAACTGCCGGAAGTTGCGTCGAATCGCAACGGCACGCCGCAGGCTCGGCACCTGCACCTGCTGCTGGCCCACGGTGAAGCCGTGCTGGAAGACATGTTCCCCGGCCTCGGCGCAGAACTGGAAAACCACGGCGTCCCGCGCATTGAGTGGGGCCGTGATACAAAGTTCCATGTGAAGGGGGAGTGGCTACCGTCCTTCGAAAGCGGCATGACCAGCCACGTAGCTTCCCGCGTGACACTGGAGCACATCGTCCGCCAGCGCATTTACGCTATCCGCAACGTCACGTTCCTGACCGAGCATCAGGTGGACAGCCTGACCTGCTGCGATACGGTCGGGCACATCACTGGCGTGTGTGTGCGCTCCCGCGTGGATGACACGAAACGCCAGCTTAACGCTGATCTCATCGTAGATGCGAGTGGGCGCGGTAGCAAAGCCCCGCAGTGGCTGGACGAAATGGGCTACGGCAGGCCGGAAGAAACCGTGATTGATGCGTTTCTGGGCTATGCGACACGGTGGTATCAACTGCCGGATGACTACGACGCCGACTGGACGACAGTGGGAATTCAGGCCATCCCGGACATCGGCCTGAACCGCGCCGGGGGAGCCTTCCGCGTGGAGAATAACCAGCTTGTCGTGACTGTTTCCGGCATCAACAAAGACTACCCGCCAACGGATAACGACGGCTTTATGGATTTTGTGAAAAGCCTTGCCGACCTGATGCTGTACAACGTGATTAGAGACCTTGAGCCGATCACACCCATTTACGGCTACCGTCGCACGCAGAACCGTCAGCGCCACTTTGAGAAAATGAGCCGGATGCCGGAAGGATTTATTGTGCTGGGGGATGCTGCCTGCGCCTTTAACCCCATCTACGGCCAGGGCATGACCACCGCCGCACTCGGCGCACAGGCACTCGGTAACCTGCTGGCGGAAAATGGCTACGGCGAAGGCTTCTCCATGCGCTTCCAGAAAGAACTGGTTCGCGTGGTACACCGTCCGTGGCTGATGGCAACTGGTGAAGACCTGCGCTACCCGGAAACTGAAGGGGCCGCACCGAATATGTTCGACCGCATGACGCAGCGTTACATCGACCGCTTTTTCGACGCTATGCCATACGATACCGAACTGTGCAACGCTTTCCTGCGCGTGATGAACCTGATGGACGACGCTGCCGTGTTATTGCAGCCGCGCTATCTGCTCAAGGTGATGCGCCACAGTAGCCAGCGGCACCAGCAGGCCGCATAGCCCCACAAACAAAAATGCTGTTCCCGTTCGTGTGATGAGAGCAGCATTTTGTCTGGCTATGCTGTTTTCTTGCGCTTTTTGCGTTCGGGTTTGTTCCATGTGCTTCAACCATCGTCCTCCACACTGCCCCACCCGAAGTCATACTCGGTCATATTCGCAAGTTGCTCTGCCGTGCCGAGCAAATACCCGGTGCTGCCGTTGATCCACAGCGTGCCCTCGTCCGTGTTGTGGTTCGTCACATAAATGCGCCCGTACTGCTGCCCGGTGAACCGCGCCACTACCTGCGCAATCTTGAGTGTGGGGTTGCCACTGAAGCCGTACCCGTTGAACACAATCAGTCGCTCATCGGCAATGTGCGCGACCCACGCCCGCGCGAGGCCTGTCCCTTCTTCACCGAAGAACCGTACCGCATACGCACCATTGTCCTTCAGCAGGTCACGTGCACGGCTGTTCTCACCCCAGAAGCACGAATCGTAATCGCCAAAATCACCGTCCTGCCAGTTGAACTCATTCACGAAATCAAACCGATAGAACGAGCGATCCTCGCTGTGCTCACGGGCCAGATTTCCCAACTGCGCCACGAACGCCGTCGGCAGCTTAACGTCCCACTGCTTATAGTAGTATTTGCCGGCCCGCTTCGGGAATGTGCCCACATAATGGCCATTTCCCGTCACTTTCCACACCCACTCCCAGTTATAGGGCAGTGGGCGCAGGTATGTTGCCCCGTCCTGTGGCTGCTGGCCGTGCCACATCTCCGTCGTCAGATCCTGATCCTGAATGTAGTCCTGTATTCTGTTTATTCCTGTGTCGGATATGGTTCCCTCTGGCGCTTCCTGTTCAAAGCGCGTGTTCAGTTGAATCTTCTGCTTGAGTTCCATCAACTTTTTGCCTTTAAAGGGTCACAAAGGTTTACTATAATATTCTATAGTGATTGGATGGTGTCTGGCAACCAGAAAATAACACAACAGTTGTTAAGGTTCTGTAAATGTACAGAATATGTTGTATACTTATGTCATCGCACACAATCAGGTGAGGTTCACCGATGCTTGACCATATTAACAACACACAACGCATGGCCGATCTGCTCAAGTCCATCGTGCTGGATGCCAGCGCCGCCGAAAAAGACGACCGTCTGAAGACGCTCTCGGCAATCTCGAAGCTGGAGCGCTGCGGCTGGCACCGGGGCATGATGCGTCAGGCCATCTCAGAAACTGACCAGCCGATAGAGAGCGATAAAGATGGGTTCGGCATACCGGGCAGCGACACCGAAAAACTTGCTGCAATCCGTGCCGTCATCAGTCGCTATCTGGCAATCTTCGGCTACGATGACGCTGACAGCCGCCGTGTTTACACCATGCAGGAAGCCGCAGACTATCTCGGCATCTCGAAATCCATGATGGAAACCTACGTCATCCGGCGTGGGGAAATCCCCGGCGAGAAAATCGGGCGCTCATGGACGTTCACAAAAGAAACGCTCGACCACTTCAACCGTAGCAAGCGTCCGAAAGGTCGTCCCCCGGCAGAATCACAGTAAATGCTCATGGTGGGGTTGCTGGCTACAGCACCCTGCCACACGTTACAATCCACACATCGCAACCTTACTGAGGACAAACAACATGACCGTTCGACTGGGATATGCCATGCCGCCCGGCCCACCACCAGCACAGGTGGGGCAGTGGATGGCACATATGGATACCATTATGGATGCTGTAGGTGAGCATCTGGACAGCTTCTGGATTACTGACCACTTCCAGTGGGGAGACGCCCCTACCTACGAAGCATGGACGCTGATGACCTATCTTGCTGCGCGGTACCCGCACATGAAAGTGGGAACCGCCGTGCTGGGCCAGAGCTACCGTAACCCTGCGATGCTGGCGAAAATGGCCGCCACGCTGCACATGCTCTCTGGTGGCAGGTTGATTCTTGGTGTGGGCGCAGGCTGGAAAGAAGACGAATATTACGCCTATGACTACCCGTATCCGCGTGCGGGCATCCGGCTTGAACAACTTGACGACACACTGGAAATCATCACACGCCTGTGGAAGGAACCGGGGCAGGTGACTTACGAAGGCAAGCACTACAGCGTCACCGATGCATGGTGCGAACCGAAACCCGACCCCATCCCGCAGATCATCGTGGGTGGTGGTGGACGCAAAACCACCATGCTGGCGGCTCGTTTTGCCGATGGCTGGAATATCCCGGATTCAAACATAGATACCTACCGTGAGCGACTCGCTATTCTGCACGAGCACTGCGCCACCATCGGGCGTGACCCCGCCTCTATCGAATTGTCATGGTTCGGGCGGCTGGCTGTGGGCAGAACCGAAGCAGAAGCGCTCGCTATGAGTAATGGAAAGTGGAATAAATCTAATGCACTGGTGGGCACGCCGGAGCAGGTTATCGCTCAAATGCGGGAATTTACCTCACTGGGCGTGGCATTATTTCAGGTTGAGGTGCAAAAAATCGAGAAAAAAGCCGTTCAAAGTATGATTTTTGACGAAATTGTGCCCGAACTTGCAAAATAGCTGCAAATCCTGTTGCACAAAAAACCAACATACCCCTATAATCTGAACGAAGTAATACATGTACTGAGTTG
>JBCCQC010000204.1:0-7311 GCA_039024535.1 Chloroflexota bacterium | reverse complement strand
CACAGTTTACCCATCTTTTGGATAACTTTCGACTACTGGCTTAGTGTATCTGACACATTTGGTGTCCGCAAAACTGCCCCAATATCAAGCCATAAAACGATAAGTAGAAAAAGGTCGGTGCGTTTCATAATGTCTGCTGAAGATCAGTTTTTCTCGAAGCCAGCGTGTTCTGTTGCACTTCGATTGGCAACATGGCGATTTTGACTGTGAGTGGACAATGGCTCTCATGATTGCAAATTGTGGCTACGGTATTGGTGGCAAAGCATGTGGACTGCCCCCTGATACCGATCCATGTCTCATGCTTTCCCTCAATTCGCGCTGTACCAGCGATAACCTTGATCTGAAAGGGCTTCAACGGTAGATGAACCACATCATCGAATGCGTGCAGTGTCAGGATGATGCTGTTCTGCACATAGATGACCCGTCCGGGCTGTTGAATGGTCGTGTGATGTTTGTTAAGCAGTTCCATAATGTCTTCTCCTATTTTGTTTGAAAATGTAGCGACAGTATCTTGAGTGTGTGCTGATCCCGCGTATTGGCTACACCTACACACGGGATCGTGCACAACTCTGCGTTTCTAATCAGTCATTGCTGTCAATCGCATCAAAGCCGGGTGGCATGGTTGAGAATACAGGCGGTGCAATTTCCAGCAGCACAGTTGCCGTGGGCTGAATGGGTGGTGCAATCTCCAACGGTACAGTTGCTGTGGGCTGAACAGGCGGCGCAATTTCTAACACTGTCGTTGCGGTTGGCAGAACGGGCTGCGTGACCTCTGGCATAGGCGTTGCCGCTGGTAACACTACACCCTCCGATGCGTCGCCGCTGTAAGGCTCAAGGTAGTAACGCTCACTATCCCCCTCGGCTGCCCAACCGCTGACAGTGACACCCTGCAACTCGAATTGGATGTTCCACCAGTAGTAGTTTTGTGAACAGATCGCCCCTCCCACGACATTGACGACTGACCCCTGTGAAATCTGCATGATGAGCGTGCCAGATGGCGCTGTACGAACATTCAGTGGCACCCCATTCATGAACATCACACGTGCATTATTGCCTACCGTCAGGCGAGGGGCGGGAGCATTACTGCAAGATGGCGAGGGGGCGCTGATATCATCTGCCACAGGAACGGACGGTACGACGTCTGGCGGTGTTGCAAGGCCGGGTAAGGTAAACTGCGTGCCCATGGGCGTAATGTAGGCAACACGGAAGTTTGAGGACTCTGTAGTGTAGATTACGTTACCGATGGTCAGTGTGAAGGCATCGAAAGCAAGCGTGTTCGAGAATTTCACCTCACCACCCTCATAATCGACCAGCACAAAGCCATCCACTGTGCCGAGCAGTTCATCGTAGTCCGGTGCGAACGGGATAAGATTATTTGCGCCGTAGCCACCCATGTACCACATTGGCACCTGTGCGCCCTGCGTCACACGGTAGGCAACGAACTGCCCCCCTGCCACCCAGCGCGGCATACCGATGAATGCGCCCCCCTGTTCGTATACCAGTTCGCCACCTTGCCCGAGTGTTTGGCCATAGATACGTGTTTGCGTCAGGTTGTTGGCATCACGGACGCTGTACAACACACGGTTTTGGATGGGTAGAATGTCAAAGTCCATCAGCAGCGGCTCGAAGCTATCTGCCACGACGGTGTTCTGCTGTGGGTACCACACCAGCGATGGCTGAGACATTGGTGCTGGCTGTGGTCCCTGCGTAATAAAGCGAATGTGAACACGCCACTGCACGGTTTCCTCGTCCAGACTGTACAACGTCACACGGGGCACAGCCTGCACGGGGACAAAATTCGGGGCAATACCGGGGTTGGTGTTCGTGATCTGACCGAGTGCATTGCCAGTCGCAGTTTCAAAGTTAATCACCCGCCACCCGGTGTCGCTGTGCAGCCCAATGGCAGCATAGGCACTATTACGGCTAAACGGGTTACGCTCAGCCGCAATGATGGATTCCCCCGGCTGTGTTTCATGTGTTTGCAGCCACACCCCCGTTTGCAGGTCATAAAACCCGATTCCCTGCCGCTGGTTTTCAAGCTGCGCAATCATCATCATCCACCGTCCGTTCGGTGAGATGTACAGATCACTGCCGTTTGCTTCCCCCGGAAATTGCGGGCGCGGCATACTGGCCAGTTCAGTGGCGTTATTGACCCAATGTAGTGTGTCGTCGGTGCGGTTCCAGATCACCGCGTACCAGTCAGACTGGGGCAGTGGGATCTGTGCATGTGCTGTAAGCGGATTGTGGCTGAACAACAGCAGCATCGTGATGAGTGCGAGTTGTTTTGTGAAGTTTCCCATGCTTTTCTCCATGTTCCTTGTTATCTAATATCTAAAAGTCATAGTAGAATTAATGGCTGAGAGCGTCACCACTCTAAAGAGGGGTGGGGAAATACTATTTACGAGTTTTTTGGATTGTGAGAATAGCAATTCCGCCTGTAAAACTGTTCCGAGCTTCGCCATGGCAAAAATTAATGATGAACCGAACAATGATTGTCGTGGATGGGGTGGTTTGAAGCATCAGGACAGTGTCCGTTGTGTTAAGCCGGACTGGTGAGGTGGAGCTGTTCTTGCCCGTTTTGCTGATTGTCCATGATGTCATGGACAATGATGCACAGTGCTTTTCAATTTGTAGGAAATTCTGGATGACTTGATTGATATAATGACTGATAACGCTCTACCACCCGATGCCCTGACCGATCGCGAAGTCGAAATTGTAACGCTCGTCGCTGATGGGCTAACCAACCGTGATATTGCAGACCGCACACAACTCACCCTCTACACGGTCAAATGGTACCTGAAGCAAATCTACAGTAAGCTGCATGTGGATAATCGCACGCAGGCTGCCGCTAGAGTAAGCGAGATGAAGCTGATTGGCGCTGAACCACGCCCAAAAGATACCGCTCCACAGCGTTTACCGCACAGTGGGACCCCATTCTGGGGGCGAAAAGCTGAAATCGCTGCACTCACCACGCTGCTACAGGATAACCCGGCAAGGCTCATCACCATTCATGGCATTGGCGGCATGGGCAAAACGCGTCTTGCTCTTGAAGTCGCGCGCCATGTTGAGCCTCAGTTTACCGACGGGGTGGTATTCGTCTCACTGGCACAGGTTACATCTGACCCGTTGTTGGCGATTGCGCAAACCGTTCAATTACCCATCACAGACCCACACCAGGTTATCGATAAGCTGGGCGGCTACCTCTACGACAAAAACCTGCTCGTTGTGCTGGATAATTTCGAGCATCTAACCGACCATGCCGCATCCGTCACGAAATTACTTGAGCGTACACGCAAACTACGCTTACTGGTCACATCACGTGAAACCTTGCAGCTCACAAGTGAACATATTTACCCGCTAGAGGGGATGGATACCGG
The DNA here is from genome assembly GCA_039024535.1 of Chloroflexota bacterium. Taxonomy (GTDB): domain Bacteria; phylum Chloroflexota; class Anaerolineae; order Aggregatilineales; family Phototrophicaceae; genus DAOTTY01. The sequence goes on along the minus strand of JBCCQC010000204.1, from coordinate 3,934 downwards.
TGTCGATTCAGCACATGGTGGCGCTCAGCAGCTTTTCCTTCAGCACGCGCAATCTGTGCGGGCTAGCCTTAAACCAACTGATGCGGAGGTTAATACGATCTCAGCGATTTGTAGGCTTCTGGGTGGGATGCCACTCGCCATCGAAATCGCTGCTCGCTGGTCATCAGTCCTCTCAGTAGACGAAATACAGCAGCACCTCTCGGCGAACCTCGACTTGCTAGCCGCAGATGAGCGCGACCGCCCCGCCCGTCAACAGAGTGTGCGTGCCACCTTTGACTATTCGCTGAATCTGCTTGATCCAGCAGAACAGGACATACTGCTCTCATTGGGTATTTTCCACCCGGATGGTTTCTCTGCACAGGCGGCAAATGCGGTTGCAGGTGCCGGACCGATGCAGCTCAAGCGGTTATTGGATGCCGCACTCATCAAGCGAAGTGATGATGGGCGCTTTGGCTTTCACCCGCTTATCCGACAGTATGTAGAAGAACTGTTGCAAACCCGTACAGACCTGATGAACACTGCCCGTATACGCTACATGGATTACTATCGTCATTTCGCCATCACCCTGATTGATGGCCTGTCTCAGACGATTGATTTAAGCCAGTCTATGCAGTTGGTGCCGGAGTGGTATAACTTCAGTCGGGCATGGGGGTTTGCCGTCCACTCCGGCGATTTCGAGTGGTTGGTTGATGTGGTGGAAATCGGGTATGTGTGCGAAATGGCTAACCTGTGGGGAGAAACGAATGCCTTACTGTCAGGTACGTTACCGCACATACCATCCGAGCAGGAGATCTTAAGAGGGCGCTTGCTTGCTGTGCATACCTTTTTCACCTCACGGGCTGCTGATATGGAAGGAAGCCGTGCCAGCGCCCACGAAAGCTGGTCGTTACTGGCTGAAACAGAATACCTGTGGGGTGCCGTGGGTGCCATGTGCCAGCTGGCAATGACAGAAGCCGCAATGGGTGACCCTGAGCAGGCATTTGATGTGCTTGATGCGATTGAGCAGGTCGAACGTCGTACCGAGCTTTCCCCCAACCGTTATATTGAAACGATTTGCAGTTGCGCGCGCCCGATTGTATTGTACTACACCGGGCATGTGGCACAGGCATTGCCTTTGCTCGAAACGATGGTTGCCCCCACATGGCACGAGTTCCGGGGACAGCTTTGTGAGTGTTATCTCGAAATGGGTATGGTCGATGAGTCTCGTGACACGCTGGAGAACCTGTTTGGTGCTGCACTTGAGAATAACAATCCGCGCATATTCATGGGGTGTGTCTATTACCTTACACAAATCGACAGCTCATCAGAAACGCTTCTCGATGATCTGGTTCAATCCTTTGTAGAACTCCCCCGTTTACGTATCTCCTACCCCATGCTGGCAGAGATCAGCTACTACTACGCCTTGCAGCTTTGCACACGCAGGCACATCACATGGGGCATGGTATTGTTTCGTACGAATTTACACATGCTCAAGGCACTCAACGCATTTTCGTTAATGTACCAGTACACCCTCAGTGTCGCCGTCGCCCTGACATGGTTTCATAAACCGGGTGCTACAAATATTTTGCAGGCACTTATCGGAGATATGGACTGTCCGGCAGAGATCCGTGCACAGGCTGAGGCGCATCTGCGCACGCTGCCCCCACAACAGGCTGCACAACCGCCACGCGATCTGCTGTCTGTTGTTGATGAAGTGCTACTTCACGATGTCGATCTCGCTAGCCTTCCCCTTACGAGTGACGTTCGTGCACCTCTTGGGGGTGCCAGTGCAAATTAGCGCCCAACCTAGCTTAACTCTGGTGCTGCACTCAGCCAAACAATACAAAAAAGGTCCGCCCGGGCTGACCATTTGTTTCTGGTGTGCTATTTACCTCTGGTGATGACTAGCGGGTACCCTGACGCGGTGGCGGCTCTGTGGCAATGGCGCTCAAGTCCAGTTCCATCGAGGGAATATCCGGCTCGCGGGTTGGCTCTGGCACGGTTTCCGGCTCGCGAGTTGGCTCTGGCTCACTGGACGCGTCCTCTGGCAGTTCGCCTGCTGCGGACTCATCCTGTGGAATCTCACCTGTTGTTGGGTCATCCTGCGGGAGTTCACCTGCGGTAGGATCATCCTGTGGAACCTCACCCGTGGTTGACTCATCCTGTGGCATGTCTGCTGTTGTTTCGGGTACAGCCGGGATCAACAGGGTGTAGCCAGTCGCAGGGTCGTTCCCAGCGATGAAGCCACCCTGATCTGTCTGCCACCAGTTGGCACCATTGTCACAAACAGGTTCCCCGAAGATAACCAGAGCACTATCCACACGTCCGATTACGTCGCCATTCGGTGCAGCGCGGAGGTTCATTGCGCCAGCAGCCGGCTGAACACGTGATCCGCTGACCATGTTCGGGGTTGGGCAGGTGGGCTGTTGCGCCATGCCTACCGGACGAAGATGATAGGTGCTGAGTTGGTGCGGCCAGATGTTGAACTCACCATTCAGGTCGCTCCACCATGTATCCTGTCCCATATTCTCTGGATACCAGCCGATGTAACTGTTGCCGTTCGCCTCTGCACGAATTTGCCAGTAGGTCATGAAGCGGTCGTGGTAGTTAAACTGGCTATCCTGAGCAGGGTATACGTTGGTGCTCACACAGATCGGTCCATCAATGATTTCAACAATCGGATAGGTTGTCCATGCCTGCATTACGGTTGTAGCAGGGACAACGACCGCATCAATCTCGTCTGGACCGATGTATGGCGACAGAAGCAAGCCACGTTCCATCATCTCAACGGAGATGGACAACCCATAGCCATCAAGTGCTACCGGGTCGGCGTAGCCGTCGAACGCATTGTCTTCATCGTAGTTGTAGAATGCCATGGAGCCGTTTGTGTACATTTCTGCCTGCATGCCTACACTCAAGTAGGAAGTCGGTGCGCCAACACAGGGCTGCGTACCACGAGCTGCATCTGGCGCGAGGACATCGGTTCCTGTGAGGGGTACGACGGGTTCGTACACCGGTAGCAACAGGCGCAACGTAAAGTCTTCTGCGATCCAGGCACCATTGTCGCCGTCCGGGTCAAAGCTCGGCACCTCGACAGCGGGCCATGTTACGGACTCCAGCATGTAACCGGTAGCCTGTGGCATTTCTACTCGCCAGAAGCGGGCAATCATCTGTCCCCCATTCATGCTGATGCAGTGGCTATCCCCCAGCACTGTTCCCTCAGTTCCCATCGGCACATTACTGAAGTTCACGGGCATCAGGGCCGGGTCTGCAAAGACGGAGTGGGTATTACCGAACAGGTCATTCGAGATGAGGCTGTTCATCACAGTGTCGAGGATGTTCTGTGCACCACCGAATTGCGCGATTGTGTTCAGGTCTTCAACCCGCTGCGTCGGTCGCGTTGTAATGCCCGGTGTGAGGTGGGTCGGCGCAGCCTGTTCACACAACGGTACCGCAATCCCGTCGTTGGCAAACGATGGGGTGATGTTTACTGCCATCATTGCTGCTATGACAATCATCAACACCGTCAGCTTTCTAACTGCCTGGCTTGCTGACCGAGCGGTGATTTGTGCAGCATGTTGGTGCCGCATACCACGATGACCTGTGGATGAGCGTGGATACATGCCATGGGCGGGCATCCCCCCTCGTTGTTGGATATGATGAACTTGAATGGTTTTGCGTTTCACTTTTGTTTCTCCTTGTCAGAGCATGTCGCTCTTTCTTCCTGGCTATGTCAACAAGGTAGCCTGCGGAGAGAGGGGTTGTGACCCCTCCAAAGAGGGGTAGGAGAATTTATTTATACCTTTTTTGCCACTCCTCTGACTGGATCGCACTCCCGACATGTTTTGCTCACACCAACGACTTTGGCGTATTCCAGTACAGCAACCTTGACCCGTACTCTCAATTCTTCTCTAAGCCAGTAGTCGAAAGTTATCCAAAAGATGGGTAAACTGTG
>JBCCQC010000203.1:0-7328 GCA_039024535.1 Chloroflexota bacterium | reverse complement strand
GTTCTGGGATGTTAGAGGCGATGAACAGTTTCCCTGGTTGAAATTTGTTTATCAGAACACAGACTATAAACTTACGCTGTTTGATCCAGAATTGCTATCGGCAATTCAGTACTGTTCTTGATTCGTTGACTGTTCGGTGTATGGCAGGTGGCGGACGGCATGGATGCCGCCCCTACAGGTAGATGACCGTTATGAGCCGTAGGAACGCGATCTATCGCGTCCGGGGCATAAAACCCATGACAACCCTGCCCATTTGCGATAAAAATATCCCCACAATGCCCGCAGCCCCCCGGATAACCGACCATGACCGACCCCATACGTGTGCTTCACTTTGCAGATACCCACATTGGCGTGGAGAGCTATGGCCGCACCGACCCCGAAACCGGCCTCAGCAGCCGCGTGCGAGACTTTTTGCGCCGCATGGACGAGATGATTGACTACGTGCGGGAGCATGGCGTGGATCTGGTGATTTTCGCCGGGGATGCGTTCAAAACGCGCAGTCCCAGCCCCACATACCAGCGCGAGTTTGCCTATCGCATGAGCGACCTGGCAGAACTGGCTCCGACGGTGATGCTGGTGGGCAACCACGACGTGCCGCCGAACTATCTACGGGCCAGCAGCATCGAGATTTACGACACGCTCAATGTCAAAAATATCTCGGTCGCGTCGGATTTTGAAGTGCTGGTGATTGAGACGAAGCGCGGGAAGGTCGCGGTGGGCACGGCACCTTATCCGCAGCGGTCGATGTTGTTGCAGGGCGTGGTGACGACGGGCAGGACGATTCATGAGATAGACCTGACATTACAGGACATTATGGCAGAGCAGATTGACCGGCTGGCCGAGGAAGTGGACGAACTCGACATGCCGCGCCTGCTCACCGGGCATTTTACCGTCAGTGGGGCCACCGTTGGCAGCGAGCGCCAGATTATGCTGGGGCGAGATATAAGTGTAAGCATGTCGTCGGTTGCTGATCCAAGATGGGATTACGTGGCACTGGGGCACATCCACAAACACCAGAACCTCACCGCACGCCGCGAGGGTGCGCCGCCAGTTGTGTACTCCGGCAGCCTGGAACGCATTGATTTTGGCGAGGAAGGCGATAATAAGGGCTTCTGCTATGTGGAACTCCAGCGCGAGAACACCACGTGGGACTTTATTCCGTCGGCGGCGCGGCCATTCGTCACCCTCCGCGCAGATTTACGCGAAAGCCAGAATCCGACGCAGTACATGGTGGATATGATTAAGCGGCACAACCTGCGTGAGGCGGTGGTGCGGCTGGTGCTGCAACTCACGCCGGATACGGAAGCCCGGTTGAACGAGAATGCGCTGCGCAGTACGCTGCGCGAAGCCGGTGTGTTTTACATCGCCGCCGTGAGCAAAGACGTGGAGCAGGTGGCGCGGATGCGGCTGGGTAGCAGCCCGGAGGGACTGACGCACCGTGAATTGCTGGAGCGCTACCTGCTGAGTAAAGAAGTTCCCCCGGAACGGCGCACGGTGTTACTGGAAGCGGCAGATGCTATCCTGACGCCGGATGCCTGAGCAGCGCAAACCACGGTCTCACGACGATTTTTCCAGTACCAGAATATCCTGGAAGAACAGGCCGGGGACTTCTTTCCAGTTGCCGTGGTGATGTTCCCTGAGAGATAACTCACTGGTGTGCAAAAGGGACTGCACACCGGCTTCGGTGACGCCCATTGCCTGCTCTGGTGTTTTTACGTCGTAGCGGTGCAGCCAGTTTGCGCTGCCATAGGCGGGCTGGTCGAAGATCCACGCAGCCTGGTTCGTCTTGTGGTAGCGCCCGGTGGCGTTCGTGCGGCGGGCGATGCTGGCGGTGTAAACCTCATCCAGATGAAAAAATGTGATGATGGCACGACCGGCAGGCTTTAAAACGCGGTGAACTTCCTTCATGTAGTAGGTTGCATCTGCTTCGTTGAGGTGCGTCCATACAGATAGAGCCGTCACCATGTCCTGCGAACTGTCTGCAATGGGCCACGGTGCCTGTGTGCTGGATTGCTCTGTAGCGAAATGTGCGTTGTGTACATCTACATGGACGAATGAAAACCACGGGTCGGTATAGTGCTGCTGGCAGAAGCCAATATCGGTTGTGCTCACATCAATGCCGGTGTAAAGCCCACCCTCCTGAACAAACGGTTCACTGGCAATGGCGACCAGCCCCGTGCCACAGCCTACATCGAGGATGTGGGCGTCGGGGCGGCTGTTGAGGTGGATTGCGATCAGCGATTGGAACAGGCCGATGACATGCGCCCACTCTATGGCGGCCAGTTTACCACCCCGGCGGTTTTCCACCGTTGGGATGAGGCGCAGGTTGCGGGTGCGGCGCACGTTGGCCTTATCGTACTCAAGAAATTGTCGATCCAGTTCCGGGCCGTTCAGGTGGGTGTCTGTCATAGTATCAAGTCCTCCAGTGTGATGTGGGTAGCTGCCCTGCAATATGTGATTTTAATTCTATAGTGCAGGGCCATTATTGGTTCAGTGGCTATTTTATCTAAAACGTTTTCGGTTAGAATGGCATGCGTTACATTGGAAGCCAGTTCTGGAATGATCTTATGTTAAATGACCACCCCGATAAATACCGCACCGCTACGTTTCGTTACTCCCCGGCAGACCAGACGCACAACATCACCAGCAAGCAGCGGGTTATCGACATCATGCAGATGTTGACGACTGTGCCGATGGCTGACCTTGATGCTGCTGTTGCTGCCAGTTATCACGCCGATGCCAGTGTGAAGGCCTCGCACCCGCTGAATGACTTCCCGGATTTAACTGCTGTTGCCGAGCAGCTATGGGCACCGATGAAACATGCGCTGCCGGATGTGGAGCGGCGTAACTATATCGTAGCCGGGGGAATTTACCGCGATGCGACATGGATCGGCTGTATGGGGCACTATATGGGCACGTTTGAGCGTGATTGGCTGGGCATACCGGCTACCAATGGTGCGGTGACGGTGCGCTTTAGCGAAGGCCATGCCATACGCGATGGGAAGATTGCCGAGAGCTATGTGATGATTGACTTCCTTGACCTGATGCAGCAGGTGGGCTACTCGCCGATTGTGCCGGCCCTGGGTGCGGAGATGCAGTGGCCGCCCCCGGCTACCCTGGATGGTGTGGTGCTGACGCCGCAGGACAATGCAATGTCGAAGCAGTCGATAGAGCGTGTGCTGACGATGCACCGTGCGCTGGGCCTGTATGGTGGGGAGCCACCTACCCGTGACATACTGGACAAAATCGGGCTGGAGAAGCACTGGCACCCGAACTTTATGTGGTACGGGCCAACTGGCATTGGCAGCACGCGGGGGCTGAAGGGGTTCGAGGACTATCATCAGATTCCGTTTATCGTGGCTTTTCCGGATCGTGGTGGTACGGACATGGGCCATTTCATCCGGGTGGGCGACGGCCATTATGTGGTGACGGGCGGCTGGGGCTATTTGCAGGCTACGCATACCGGCAATGACTTCCTCGGTTTGCCGCCCACGGGTAAGCGCGTCAACATGCGGGTGATGGACTTTTACCGCTGCAATGATGAAACGATTGTGGAGAACTGGATTCCGATTGATATTCCGCACCTGTTGCTACAGATGGGCGTGGATGTGTTCGGGCGTATGAACCATCAACTGGGGCGGCGGCATGTGCCGGGGATGGGGGGCTGGCTGGTACGGTGATGCGTAGCGTGTCCGTAGGGGGGATACCCTGCATGAAACCGAAGGGAGCATGACTGGTGCCGTTTGATCCTGAAAGGCATCATCGTCGCTCTATCAGACTGCGATATTACGATTCTCGACGGGTGGGGGCGTACTTTGTCACTATCTGTACGCATAAAAGACTCTGCACATTGGGTGAGATTGGTAACGATGCGGAGATATTCCTGAATACGCTCGGGTGTATTGCTGAAGGCGATTGGCAGCAGTTACCGGAAATCTATCCGAACGTGGAACTGGACAATCATGTGGTGATGCCCAATCATATCCATGGGATTATTGTTGTTACCGCAAATCATGGTGCCCGCACCGGGCGAGGCATGGCCTCGCCCCTACGCAGGAGATCTTTTGTTGCGCCTGCGTCCGGTGAATTGGGAAATATTGTTGGCACGTTTAAATCCATGTCTGCGCGACGCATCAACAAGACGCTGGATACGCAGGGGGCACCCGTCTGGCAGCGTAATTATTATGAACGGGTTATTCGAGACAGTACCGAATTGGATCGAATTCGTGCCTACATAATGAACAATCCAGCAAAATGGGCCGAAGATAAACATAACCCCGTCAATCTGTAGGGGCGAGGCCATGCCTCGCTCGCCCGATTTGACCTGTCGAAAAAACCAGAAAGCCGCTCCCGGTTGTGGGGGCGGCTTCTGTGTTGCGGTTAATGCGAAGTGGCGTTGGTTACTCCATGCCGTCTGTGAGGTCAGCTTCTGTGATGAGGCTGTTGAAGAAGGCCTTGAAGTAGTAGTAGGTACCGTCACGGCCAACGTGCAGCGGGTTGTCTTCTACCCACTGTACGGCGTAGGACATAACCACGTCGTTTGCGTCGAATGCGCTACCATCGTGGAAGGTCACGCCTTCACGCAGGGTGAACGTCCATACGGTGGAGTCTTCGTTGGATTCAAACGCGGTTGCCAGCGCGGGAACCACTTCCGTGCCGCCCACTTCGTATGCCAGCAGGCTTTCGTTGATCTGTTCGCAGGCGCGGAGGCTTTCACCGTCAGTTTCATCGGCACAGTACAGGCCAATTGGCTCGGCGTTCTGCATCCAGATGAAGTCGTCGTCGCTCGGGTCTTCCATGACGGCGAAGTACTCGTTACCGAGTGGGCTGCTGTGCGGGTTGCCCTCAATTTCTGCGCGGAAGGCAACGGCGGAACCACCGTGTGCGACCGGTACCATCGGGACGTTGTCGCGGATGGCTTCGTTAGCAGCCACGTAGAACGGGTAGCGCTCTGCTGGGTCTGCAAGTTGTGCGCCAGCGGTCAGGTTGTCGGTGATGTCGTCGAACTTGGCCCCGAACTGGTCGGAAGCGCCCACACCAAAGTGGAAGTCGAGGAAGTTGGTTGCGTCGGGATAGTCTGCACCCCAGCCCAGCAGGTGGAGTTCAAGCTGACCGGCGGCAGAGGCATCGAGGAAGGCACCAGATTCCATCTGAACGACTTCAGTTTCGATGCCGACTTCGGCAAGCTGTGCCTGGATGTCCTGAGCGACGAGGCCGGGTGTGGGCAGGTAGGAGCGAACCACATCACGGTAGGAGATTTCCATTGTGATTGGCAGTTCAACGCCACTTTCTTCCAGCAGTTCGCGGGCAAGCTCCGGGTCGTATGCCAGCGGCTCAACTTCTGGCGTGTAACCGAAGATTACCGGCGGCATGAACTGGGTCGCAGCGATGGAACCGTTCGGGTAGAACTGGTCAACAATACGCTGGCGATCAATGGCGTGGGCGATGGCCTGGCGTACCAGCGGGTCGTCCATCGGGGCGATTGCGTTGTTCAGGGCGAGGTAGAATACGTTGGTGCCTGCACGCGGGAACAGGGCGAGGCTGTCATCGCCTTCGATAATCTCGATTTCGTTTACGCCGGGGTTGTCGATGCCGTCAACTTCGCCGGACTGGAGGGCGGCAAGACGTGCGCTGGCTTCGCTGTTCCAGCGGAAGATGAGCGTTTGCTCGGCGGCGGGTTCACCCCAGTAGTCATCGAAGCGGGTCATGACGATTTCGTTACCCAGGTCCCACTCTTCCAGCATGTAGGGGCCGGTACCAATCGGGTTCTGGAACAGTTCCGGGCCGCCGCCGCCGGTTGCTTCGAGGTATTCAGACGGGTGGATGTTGAGTGCGGAGAAGGCCACCTTGGACGGGAAGGCCGGATCCGGGGCGCACAGGGTGAACTGTACGGTTAGCTCGTCCACTGCTTCTATACCAGCAAGGTTACTATCTGTTTCGCATGATGCTGCGATGGACATCAGTTCCATGTCCTGTGCGGCAACCGGTGCTGCCAGTGCGATTGCCAGCACCAGCATCAAAGGAAGAATACGAAGCATCTTCATTAAGGTATGTCTCCTGTAAAATGTTAAATTGTCAGGTAAGTGGCGAGGTTACTATGGAAAGTTTAATTGCCATCTCACAGCGGCCTAATATACCGTATGGTAGCGCACTTTCCAACTGAAGGTCGTTGTCTTCCAATGCAAATCTTACACGTAGCCGGGTTACCGGGCTGCCTTCCGCTTTTAGATCACTGCATTGCCATTGGTTTAACCAACCGCTCTCCCGACCTTCTACAAAACTTAACCCTGGACTCATCTGGCTATTATATCTCCCTAACGCATACCTTACGCATGATCGTTAAATTCCACACTGCATAGAACCTTTACTTCACTATCCCAAGGAGATTCCTATTAAGATGAGTAAACTGATTACAATGCTCATGGCTGTTGCGCTGGCCGCGATGACCGTGGTACCGGCTGCTGCCCAGGAAGAAAACATCGTAGAAGCGGCTACCCGCGCGACCAGCTTTAATACCCTGCTGGCGGCGGCTGAGGCTGCTGGCCTTGCCGAGACACTCGCTAACGATGGCCCATTCACTGTATTTGCCCCGACCGACGGTGCTTTCGCTACCCTGCTGAACGACCTTGGCCTTTCTGCCGAAGACCTGCTGGGTGACACTGAGCTGCTCACCACTGTATTGACCTACCATGTCGTTGCCGGTGAAGTCCGTGCCGCTGACCTGCTGGCCGCGATTGATGCGGGTGGCGGTGTGGCCGAACTTGAAACCATTGGCGGTGAAATCCTGACGGCGCGTCTGGTTTCCCTGCCGGATCCGGTTGAAGAAGGCGAAGACCAGACCTTCACTGATGTGATTTTCCTTGGTGATGGTGGTTCCTCTGTGTTCCTGCCGAACATCAGCGCCTCCAACGGTGTGATCCATGCGATCTCCGGTGTGCTGCTGCCGCCGAGCGTCACCGGTGCCGGTGAAGAGATGGCCGAGGGCGAGATGATGGAAGAAGAAATGATGGAATCCAACACCATCGTTGATGTTGCCGTCAATACGGATGGTTTTTCCACGCTGGTAGCGGCTGCTGATGCGGCTGGCCTTGTAGAGGCACTGAGCGGCGGTGAGTTGACTGTGTTCGCGCCGACCGATGACGCATTCGCTGCGGCACTGGAAGCGCTGGGCCTGACGGCAGAAGAACTGCTGGGTGATACGGAAACGCTGACCACTATCCTGACGTACCATGTGCTGGACGGTGCAGTAGACAGCACCGCATTCGTGGAACTGCTGGCCGATGGCCCGGTTGAGGTGGAAATGCTGAGCGGCGAGATGCTGATGGCTG
>JBCCQC010000202.1:0-7351 GCA_039024535.1 Chloroflexota bacterium | reverse complement strand
CTGCCTTCAATGAGATGTGGCGGAATATCATGCAGAAAGCGCGAGGCTTCGCTCGGTTCAGCGTACTGGCCCATGCGCCGCCGAAATGCGCGTGTGATGTAGAGTCGGTCTTTCGCGCGGGTAATGCCCACATAGAGCAGACGGCGTTATTCGGCCATACCGTCCGGCTCGTCAAAGGAGCGGGAGTGCGGCAGCAGGCCATCTTCCAGCCCGGTGAGGAACACCACCGGGTATTCGAGGCCCTTGCTTGCGTGCAGCGTGAGCATGGTCACTCTGTCGGCATCTGTACTGGTGCGGTCGAGGTCTGTGGAGAGGGTGGTGTCCGTCAGGAACTCGCTCAGGGATTCGAAGTCGGCTTCTGCCAGCAGGCCCTTTAGCTCGTTGATGTTGGCCTGACGCTCATTGAGTTCGTCGTCGGTTTTGCTGATGCTTGCCAGATGTGCCAGATACTCTGTGTTCTGGATGATGTCTTCCAGCAGGTCGGCGTACTGGCTGTTCTCTGCCTGTTTGCGCCATGCGATCAACTGCTCTGCGAATTTTGCCAGCTTACGGTTAGATGCCGCGCCAAGGTCATCGACCTGTTCGCCTTCCGTCAGCTTGAGCAATGCCTCGCCGTAGGTGTAGCCGTTGTCGTCTGCCCATGCCTGGAAGTTGCCCTGCGTTTTTGCGCCAATGCCGCGCCGGGGCGTGTTAATCACCCGGCCAAAGCCCACACTGTCGGCCCCACTATCCACCAGACGCAGATAGGCCAGCATGTCCTTCACTTCGCGGCGCTGGTAAAACGCCACGCCGCCTATAAGCTGGTACGGGATACGGGCATCTACCAGTGCCTGCTCCATTGCACGGGACTGAACGTTGGTGCGGTACATGATGGCAATGTCTTTGAGTGATTTACCGGACGCCCTCAGCCGCATAATCTCTTTCACGATGAAGTCGGCTTCTTCGCGCTCGTCGTAGGCTTCATAGGCGTAGATTTTTGCGTCGTCGGTGCGGTCTGTGAATAGGGCTTTCGGGGTGCGGTCGCGGTTCTGGTCAATTACGGCGCGGGCGGCGTCCAGCACTGTTTGCGTGGAGCGGTAATTCTGTTCCAGCAGCAGGGTTGTCGCGCTTTTGTAGTCCTCACGGAAGCGCATTACATTGCGGTAGTCTGCGCCACGGAAGCCGTAAATGGCCTGGTCTTCGTCGCCCACGACGAATATGTTGTTCTGGGGAGCGCACCACAGCCGCACCAGTTCATATTGTGCCATGTTCGTGTCCTGGAATTCGTCTACCAGGACGTATTCGTAGTATTTCTGGTAGCGGTTGCGTACTTCAACGTTGTTGCGCAGCAGCAGCACGGTGTTCATTATCAGGTCGTCAAAGTCCATCGCGTTGCTCTCTTTGAGGATTTCCTGATAGCGTTCGTAGATGCGGGCGATTACCTCATCGAGATATTCCGTGCGCGGGTACTGTGATGGGGCTACCAGTTCGTTTTTCGCGTCAGAGATCATCGTGAGGGCTTTGTAGGGCGTCAGGCGCAGCCGCTTTAAATCTACGCCCAGTTCTTCTACGACGCGCTTTACCACGCTTTTCTGGTCGTCGGTGTCATAGATCAGGTAGTTGCTGTTGTATGGCTCCAGGTTGCCTTCGCTGGCCTCTCGGCGTAGCAGGCGAGCACACAACGCATGGAAGGTGCCGATGCGCAGGCCACGAATAGCGTCTTTGCCGATGAGTCTGATGATACGCTCTTTCATCTCCCCGGCGGCTTTGTTCGTGAACGTTACGGCAATGATGGCGTAGGCGGGGATTTTGCGCTGGTTAATCAGGTGGGCGATGCGGTACGTCAGTACGCGGGTTTTGCCACTACCCGGGCCAGCCAGCACCAGTGTGGGGCCGTCGTCTGCGGTGACGGCTGCCCGCTGTTGATTGTTTAATTCAGGGTACAGGGTCAAAAGGGGACGCTCCCGAAATCTCTTTTTGAACATTTGCGCTAAATTGTACCAGATTCAGCGCGGTGCGTCCCGCGCACGTTATCGGGGTTGTCAGCCGCCCCGCCCACCACGCCCGGCACCGAAGCCATCACCTGCACCAACATCGGCGTCACTGAGATCAAGACCGACATCGAATATCGCACGGTAGCCAGACTCAATTTCAAGTTCGTCAAGTTCTTCTGCTTCCAGCACTGTTAAACCCAGTGTAAGCTGGCCCTCACTATCCCGGAAGATAAAATCACGGTCATTTGGCATGTCTGGCAGGCCATTACCGGCATACGGTTCCGCTGCGTAGATTTCCTCGATCAGGTCGGGGTCGAAGAAAAACTGCGAGGTGTACTCATAGCTTTCACCGGGTTCTGTTTTTGTGCGGATTTTGAAGTGAATATGAACCGCACGGCCACTGTACCAGCCCGGTACAATCGTCAGGAACTCGGCCATGCCGTCTTCATCTGTTATCTGGTAGCCACGCAGCCACATTTCACCACTGGTATCGAAGTTTGGATCCTGCACACCGGTATAAACGCCATCGGCGTCACACTGCCAAACATCCACCTGTGCCCCGGCCAGCGGCGCACATACACCGCCCGTGACGTCAGACACACGATAAACGAGGCGCAATGGTGTTCCCGGTTTCACAGACTCGTCTGTCGGGTCGATTCGGATATCGAAGCGCTCCAACTGGTTATCCACAAAATAGGGGCCTTCGGTCAGCTCCGGGCGCACCACGCAGGCGGGTAGTGCCGTTGGAGTGGCGCTCTGTGCATTTACGAGGCGTGGCACACCCCACCCGGTAATCAAAACAGCACCCGTGCCGCCCAGCAGTTGCAGCATTTCGCGGCGGCTGAGCAGGTGACCTACGGGTTTATCATCGTCGTGTAGTTCTTCGTCTTGATGCTCCATCTCTGAATCTCCCTTTTGTCACTGGAAATGTCGTGTGTGCTACAGTGACGAGCATACTTTGGTCTATTGCAGAACTTCGCTGGAAAGTGTAAACAGGCTGTAAACTGCGCTACTGCCTGCGGATGGCACGGGAGGCGTCAACAATTTGCTGGCGTGCTTCGGTGGTGTCTGGTTCGGCTTCATCGGCATAGACGCCGCCGGTAATCCAGCTAATGGCGACCCATGCCGCCCGCGAGTGCCGGTAAATGAGCGTGCAGCCAATGATGATAAACAATACCCAGAACGTCCCGTTGGCAACGAAGCCGGTGTCCGTCAGCCAATCTACGATGAAAAACCCGGCAATGGAAATGGGCGGGATGATGCCCATCGTAATTGCCATGCCGCCGATAGACTCACCATCCAGCCGCTCGAACTTTACGCCGCACACCTCGCAAACATCATCAATGCGGAACAGGTGATGAAACATCCGGCCCTGCTCACAGTTGGGGCAGCGCAGCAATGTACCGCTGATGAACAGCTTTCGCACGATGCGTTGGATATTCTCAAGCAGTGTCATGGGGAATGTCCTTCACGTTTCGGTCACACAGAGGCACTATTGTAGCGCGATGTCCTGTGTACCGGCCATGACTGTTATTGCCAGAGCCGTGTAGGTGCCGGAAGTATCAAATTGCCGCCATGCATCGGGGACATCGGCCAGCATATTCTCCCGGCGGTGGCGCAGGTCATCACGGTAGACGCGCATGACGCCAATCTGGTCATTTTCGAGGTTGATGCGAGGCAGGTGAATCACGAATGCAAGTCGCCGGGTCAGTTGAACCACATCGTACAGGGTGTCATGCAGTTTTTGCGCGTGTTCCACGAATAGCAGAGGGGCGTCATTGGGTTCACTGTACATGCCGTTCAGGGTATCCAGCAAAAGGTCAAGCTGACGGTAAAGGGCAATGCAGTCATCGGATGTGAAGGCGTCTGGTGTGGTGCTCAGGTGCCGCATTTGCGCCAGATGCTCCATCACAAGCACCGGGAGTACGTGTTCTAAACGATGCGGTTCGTCTGCTTTGTTGTTTTCCAGCACATCATCCAGCGGCTGCGTGAGCATCAACTGGAACCGATCCAGAAACTCCCGGTATTTTTTGCTGCTCAGGGAGCTGTATAACTTTTGCTTACCCACCAGACGCTGTGCATCCAGTCTGGCTATCAGGCTGGAAATTGTCCGCCGATCTGTGCTGCCTTCCCCCATCACCAGCAAATCTCGCATCATTACGTCCAGCAGGCGTATAGTTTCCAGCCGCCGGGTTAATTTTGACAGCCGTTTTTCAAAACGTTGTGCTGCTTTCTCGCTGATGTAAGGGGACAGCAGGGTGAGCACGTTCTGCAATCTGCCGGTGGTTGCTACCAGATCGTGCAGGGACATGATGTTACGCTCATGGTGAATCTCTATTTCCTGTTCCAGCAGGCGGATGTATTCGCAGTGGGCCATTTTGCGCAGGGCCTCGGCGATGTGATCTTCGGGCTGGATGGGCGAAACAGGCTTGCTGTTAAGGGCTTCGATACGTTCCGCGTGACTGATCTGCATAGGGTGACTTTTCTGTATATGTATATTTTGGAGGGGATGAGGGGCCACAAAAGAACGAAAAACATCATGCGACAGTACGCATGATGTGACGTGTCCCATCCCACGTTTCAGAATTATTCTGGTAACGGCATTAGAACTCAATGTTATCGAGTAATATTCTGATGAAGTCTGCAACAGTGATGTTAGGGTTGTTCACCACTTCACGTAAACCTTCGTTTAAGACTACCCACTGATACAGTTGAAAAAACAATAAGAGCGGCAGCACGAGGCTGATGATCCTCAAGGGTAGACGGGCCACAGCTACTGACAGTGGCGTTTCTGAAATTTCTGCAAGGTTTTGCCGTGCGGAGAGAATTTGCAGGCGCTGCATGTTCAGGTTGTCGCGTTCGCCGTTCAGGTGGATGTAACGGTGCAGGGTGTCCATCCTGCCGCGCAGGGCGGCGTTATCGTCGCCGCGTGTGAGCTGCCATTTGTTGTCAATCCGTGCGAGTTCCTGGTTCAGGTTGCCGATGCGACGGTCGATTTTGCGCAGGTCTTGCTCCAGCACCACGGCTTCTTTTTCACGCCACAGGCGCTGCCCGCGCCCATATGGAAAGCGCACCAGCAGGAAAAAGTGAACATACAGCAGTAGTAAGGGTATCAACACATAAAATGCCAGGATACGCCCGAGATCACGCGAGGGTGTGGGCAGCCGCCCTTCTGTGAAGACCTGTGTGAATGGTACGGCGAACAGATACAGCGTGATAATCATGGTAATCATAAAGCCGATGGGGAGCTGGTGCATGATTTCGTCGCGGTGCTGGGCGCTCAGGCGGGGGCGGCTGACAACTACGGCATATAACAGCATCAACAGGATGATGAACACGTAAAACGGTAGCACAAACAGGATTGCCAGTGCTTGCTCGGACGTTTCCAGCAGGGCGTTACCGCGCTGGAAGATGACCTGCCGTGCCTGCCCCACGATGCCGCCGCTATCTCCCAGAAACAGCAGGTACACTGGAATCAGCGTCGTTAGCATTCCGATGACCAGCAGCAAATCTACATCGGATGTTGCCATCATACGTTTTTGAATGCGCTGTGGCAGCCGTTCTACGAGTGCGTCTGGCAAAAACCGCTGGCGGATGCCCCGATCACTGGTGAAAACGAGGAAAATAATCACCAGCACCAGCAACCAGATTACTGGCACCAGTGCCAGCACCGCCAGGTCAATATCGGCGTTATCGAGCAGGCTGGCGGTGCGCGGATCCGTGCGTTCGGTAAACCGTGACGCGATCAGCACGCTGATGACAAACAGCAAAAACGGACTGAATATCCGCGCCAGCAGAATCCACGTGCGATTCTCGCTCAGGCGGGCGTTCCAGCCACGCAGCCACATGAGTTGTAACAGCACGTAGTACAGCAGCGCCGCCCCACCCAGCCCCAGCCCATAGGTGAGGTTTAGCCGGGTGGTGAACACAAACGGCTGGAAAATCCGCACCAGCACGGTAGCCCACAGGTACGCTGTCAGTCCGATGGCGATATTCTCGTTGATAATCAACAGGAATTGTTCCCATGTGGCAATGTTGACACTGAACCACTGGTGTGAACGCGGATACGTCCACACCAGCATTGACCGTGCCGCTGCCCATGTGATTGCCAGAAAAGCCAGCAGCGCTACGTAGAAAAACTGACTCTCTTTGCCCGCTGCCGGTGTATTCAACAACTGGCGCAGCAGCACCGCCCACACCGTGCCCAGCCCCCAGTAAAATAGCACATGCAGTGCGTGCGTTAGCGTGAACCGTCCGGCAAGCAGGCGTTCACGTATTGGATCATACACGGCGATCCCCAGCAGAATTGCCCATGCTGGTACCAGCGGAAGCAGGATGATCCACTGTCCGTTAAAAATCAGAATGGCGATGTAGATAAACCCGGTGGCGACCAGAAATGGGGCGCTACCGTCTTCGATGTTCTCGCGGGTGGGGCGCAGTGCGCCGAGTGTTTGTGTAAAAAAAGTTCTGATCTGTATCATGGTCGCGTTACTTGCTGTGGGCGTTTACGCTTATTTTAACGCATGGGAACCCCATCAGCCGTTAAACTACCGTCAGGTTTATGGAAATCTTTTCAAGATTTTGCAAAGGGAGGCCCGGTATGGGCGAAAAACCCATTGTGTTCATTACTGGCGCGTCCAGTGGCATTGGTTTGCACACGGCGATTGCGTTTGCAGCGCGGGGCTATCACGTAGCGGGAACGGCCCGTGATGTGTCTCGGCTGGTGGAAGTGGCGGCACAGGTGTCTGAATATGGTGAATTTTTACCACTGGCTGTTGATGTGCGCGATGCCGATGCGGTTTCCAGTGCTGTGCAACAGACCATAGCGTATTTCGGGCGCGTGGATGTGCTGATTGCTAATGCCGGGGTCGGCCAGCGCGGAGATTTTGCCAGTGCGAAGTGGGGGCACATCGAAACGGTGCTGCGCACGAATATTGATGGTGTGTTGCATAGTATTCGGGCTGTGGTGCCACACATGCAGCGTCAGCAGTCCGGGCACATCGTCACGGTGTCATCGGTCACGTACAATATGATATTACCCGGTGCAGCGACCTATGCCGCCAGCAAAGCCTTCGTCAGTAGTCTGGCGCGGTCATTGCGAATGGAACTGAGAGCAGACAATATTCACGTGAGCGATATGATTGTAGGGCGCACGGCTACCCGCTTTGACGCGAATCGGCTGGGCGGGCGGCGTAGTGGCGACGGCACGGTGAGCAGTATGCCGCCGGAGAAAGTGGCGGCGGCTATTGTGGATGCTGTTGAGAAGCGAAAACGTACCGTTATCCTGCGCCCGATTGACCGGCTGATCGTGCTGATGAATATGATTGCGCCGCAGGTCATCGCTAACATTGCACGCAAGGACTAAAGACAGGAATAGG
>JBCCQC010000201.1:0-7371 GCA_039024535.1 Chloroflexota bacterium | reverse complement strand
AATTTCATGCAATATGGGTGTTGCGCTCAGTTTAAATGTGCTTTATGCTTCTGGCCGTTGAATCACAGTAGTTTAGACAGTGAGATGCAACCGATGCTTGTACTCAGCGATGCAGAGAAAAAGGCAAAGAAGCCAAACCCGACGAACTAGTCCGGGCGTTTTTGCTTGCTTGAGTCTCAAGAGAAGAAAAACAGCGACCTGCCCGGACACGGCAGGTTTTTTGTTTTGTATGGAGTGTAACACGATGTACACGATAGACACACTCAAGAAGAAGGCTAAGAAGGTGAAGAAGCCCGACGAACAGTCTGGAGTGTTGTGCTGCGCATAAGCTGACCATGCAAACGCCGCTTTCCAGACGAGAACCTGGAGGGCGGCGTTTTTTGTTGCCTGTAGGGGCATGGGTACACCATGCCTTTACCCCGATAAATTTGAACGAAACCAACTCAAGATACAGGAGAAGACCCAATGATTACCGTAGAATGCCTTGTATGTGCCGCCGATGTCGAAATCCCTGAAGACGCGATGGAGAATGAACTCATCGTGTGTGGCGATTGTGGCAGCGAACTGGAAATCATCAGCCTCGACCCGGTAGAAGTTGACCTTGCGCCGGAAGTCGAAGAAGACTGGGGCGAGTAAGGATGCGTGTTGGTATTCTGGTAACGCACATCCGCGCAGAAGAAAAACTGCTGATTGAGGCGTTTCGTCAGCAGGGCGTGGAACCCGATATGATCCTCGACCGCAAACTGAACTTCGATGTAACCGGGGATGCCAGCCAGCCAGCGCCGAACGGTACCCCGTGGCGCGACTATGACGTGATTATGGAGCGTTCCGTCAGCACATCACGCGGCACGTATGCGCTGATGATCCTGAATGCGTGGGGTGTCCGCACCATCAACACGTATCAGGCGGCTGTCACCTGCCAGGACAAGCTTGCAACTGCAATTGCACTGGCACAGGCCGGGGTTCCGCAGCCACAAACGCGGGTGGCCTTTGCGCCGGATAGTGCGATGGAAGCGATAGACGAACTCACCTACCCGGCAGTGCTCAAGCCCGTAACGGGGTCATGGGGGCGTTTGCTGGCGCGTGTGAACGACCGTGACAGTGCCGAAGCTGTGATTGAGCATCGTCAGGTGCTTGGCGGCTACCAGCATCATGTGTACTACGCGCAGGAATACGTCGAAAAGCCGGGGCGTGATATTCGCGCGTTTGTGATTGGCGATAACACCATCTGCGCCATCTACCGCGAGAGTGCCCACTGGATCACGAACACGGCACGCGGCGGACAGGCGTCTAATTGCCCGGTCACAGACGAGATGGATGAGATTTGTGTGCGTGCGGCCAATGCTGTTGGCGGTGGCGTGCTGGCGATTGACCTGCTGGAAGACCCGGAGCGTGGCTTTGTGCTGAATGAGATCAACCATACGATGGAGTTCCGTAACAGCAGCAAGCCAACCGGCGTCGATATTGCGGCAGAAGTGGTGCGCTATGCAATCGCGCAGGCCGAGGTGAACGCATCATGATTCGTGTCGGAATCGTCGGGGGCAGCGGGTATACCGGCGGCGAACTGCTGCGCCTGCTGCACACCCACCCGGAAGTGGAAGTCACGCAGATTACGAGCCGGGGCGAGATGGGTAACTTTGTGCATAAGGTTCATCCGCCCATGCGGGCCGTGAGCAAACTCAAGTTTATCCACCCGGATAGCCTTGAGCCGTGCGACGTGCTGTTTTTGTGCCTGCCGCATGGGAACTCCAGCAAGCGCATAGAGCATTATACCGAACTGGCCCCAACTATCATTGACCTGAGCGCAGATTTCCGGCTGGATAACGTAGATGCCTATGCGAAATGGTACGGTGGGGCACATCCCGCACCGGCGTGGCTGGAAAAGTTCGTGTACGGGCTTCCTGAGGCAAATCGAGACCAACTCCAGGGTGCCTCTTATGCAAGTGGGGTAGGGTGTAACGCGACGGTGATGAACCTCGCGCTGATGCCGCTGGCTCATGCTGGCCTGCTGGACAGTGTTTCCGCAGAAATTAAGGTGGGATCGTCTGAGGCCGGGGCCAGCGAAAGTGCGTCGTCGCACCATCCGGTGCGTAGCGGGGCCGTGCGTGCCTATAAACCTACCGGGCACCGTCATGGCGCAGAGGTGGCGCAGGTATTGAACACCGACGCAAAAATCAACTTTGCTGTGACCGCAATCGAACTGGTGCGCGGCGTGCATCTGACAGCACACGCCTACCTGAACGACGCGGTAGACGAGAAAACTATGTGGAAGACATACCGCCGCGCCTACAAAAACGAGCCGTTTATCCGGTTCGTAAACCAGAAAGGCGGCCTGCATCGCCTGCCAGAACCACGCACCGTGGCGGGGACGAACTACTGTGATATTGGGTTTGCAGTGGATGAGGACGACCCGACGCCTGTTGTTATCGTCGCTGCACTGGACAATCTGGTGAAGGGCGCAGCAGGCAGCGCAGTGCAATGTATGAACCTGATGATGAACTTGAATGAAACTGACGGACTGGAATTTACGGGGGTATACCCATAGTGATGACTGATGTAACCACAGAGCGCATTGAAGACGTTCTGGTTGTGAAGATTGGCGGCGGCGAGGGCCTTGACCTCGAAGCGAGTATTGCCGACCTCGCGCAGGTGGCGGCAGAGCGCCCACTGGTGATTGTGCATGGCGTGAGCGCCGAAGCAAACCGGCTGTGCGAAGAACGTGGCGTGCCCGTGCGCATGATTACCTCTCCGGGCGGACACAGTTCACGCTACACGGATGCCGAAACCCGCGATGTGTTCGTGGACGCGGCGCTTAACGTTAGCAACGCCGTGATTGATTTACTGGCTGCGCACAATATCCGTGCAGAGCGCGTGGCAAGCAGCGTGGCCGGGACGCGCAAGAAGGCAATCCGCGCAGTAGTGGATGGCCGGGTGCGCGTGGTTCGTGACGATTACACCGGCTCGATTGATGGCGTGAACGCGCAGCCGATTCTGGATCTGCTGGCACAGGGGATTGTGCCCGTGCTGCCGCCGCAGGCGTTCAGTGAGGATGATGGCTTTCTCAACATTGACGGCGACCGTGCCGCTGCCGCTGTTGCCGCCGAAATCGGCGCGGATGACATGATTATTTTGAGCAACGTGCGCGGCCTCTATCGCAACTTCCCGGACGAAAACAGTTTCGTCAGTGAGGTCAGCGGCGCACAGATTGACACGGCTCTGGAAGACTGGGCCGAGGGCCGCATGAAGCGTAAGGTGCTGAGTGCGCAGGAAGCACTTGGCGGCGGCGTGAACCGCGTATGGATTGCAGACGGACGAATTGAAAACCCGGTACAGAGTGCGCTTAACGGCGCAGGGACGGTATTTACCCGATGATTAACTTAGAACCGACAATTAACAGCATTACCGACATAGAAGACGCGCACACCTCCGGCGTCTACCCGAAGCGGCCTCTGGCGCTGGTGCGTGGCGAGGGCGTATATGCATGGGATGACGAAGGCAACCGTTATATTGACGCGACTGCCGGACAGGGCGTGGCGCTGCTGGGTCACAGCCACCCGAACGTGGCCGCCGCTGTTGCAGAGCAGGCGCAGACGCTCATTAGCTGCCCGGAGATTTTCTATAACGACCGCCGCGCAGAGCTTTACACCGAGCTGACGAGTATTCTGCCGGACGAGTTTACGCGCTTTTTCCTGTGCAACAGTGGCGCAGAGGCCAACGAGGGCGCCCTGAAGGTAGCGCGGCTGATGACGAAGCGTGCCGGTGTGGTCAGTGCGATGCGCGGCTTCCACGGGCGCACGATGGGCGCGGTTTCTATGACGTGGAACCCGAAGTATCGCAAGGCGTTCGCTGGCTGGACGATGGACGTAACCCATGTGCCGTATAACAACATCGAGAAGATGGAAGCCGCTATTACCGAAGACACTGCCGCTGTGGTGATTGAAGCAGTACAGGGTGAAGGTGGCGTGAATCCGGGCACGGTAGAGTATTTGCAGCGTGTGCGCGACCTGTGTACAGAGCGCGGTGCCCTGCTCATCATTGACGAAATCCAGGCGGGGCTGGGCCGCACCGGGAAATGGTTTGCCTTCCAGCACGCAGGCATCAGACCGGATGTGATTGCACTGGGCAAGGGCATTGCAGGTGGCGTGCCGATGGGCGCGGTTGTGTGGCGCAGTGAACTGGGGCAGATGCCGGGTGGTAGCCACGGCAGCACCTTTGGCGGCAACCCGCTGGCGAGTGCGGCGGCTATTGCCACGCTGCGCACCCTGCGCGATGAAAACCTGGTGGAACGCTCCGCAGAGATGGGCGCGTGGCTGGTGGAACAGCTTGAGGCAATGAGCCATGACTACGTGCGTGAAGTGCGCGGGCGTGGCCTGATGGTGGGGTTGGAACTGCGCGGGCGCGTCACCCCGGTGCTGAAGTCGCTCCAGGACAAGGGCGTATTAGCGCTCCCGGCAGGGAACACGGTGCTGCGACTGCTGCCGCCGCTGACCATCACGCAGGAGCAGCTAGCGGTGGTGATTGACGCCATCCGTGAAGCGCTGGATGAGAACAACGACATAACGGACGAATCATGACCGACGCGACGACCACAACAATACCCGTTGAGACCGCAGAACAACTCCTGCACGATCTCGTTGCGATGCCCAGCCTGAGCTATAACGAGGCAGGGGCCGTGCGCCTGCTTGTGGATTGGATGGGCGCCAATGGCTATGACGAGGCTTTTGAGGACGAAGCGGGTAATGCTGTAGGTATTCTGGGCAGTGGTGACGGCAGCAAGGATATTATCCTGCTCGGCCACATCGACACGTTCCCCGGCACGCCCCCGGTTCACATTGATGGGCGCAACCTTTATGGGCGTGGCAGCGTGGACGCGAAGGGGCCGCTATGTACATTTGCTGTGGCGGCGGCCAATGCGCGTGACTCACTGCCGGAGGGCGTGCGGCTCATTGTTACCGGCGCTGTAGAAGAAGAAGCCCCCACCAGTGCCGGGGCACGTCACATTTCCACGCAGTATCATCCGCAGGCGTGTGTGATTGGCGAGCCGTCACACTGGGACAGAATTACGCTGGGGTATAAAGGGCGCTTGCTGCTGGTGTGGCACTGGGAGGGGGACTATGCCCATAGCGCAGCAGATACCCCGACCGCTGGCGAACGGGCATTCCTATTCTGGGAGCGCGTGCAGCGGTACGTGCAGGACATTAATGGGGATAATGACTCTATTTTCTGGCGGCTGGATTGCTCGATTCGTGAGATCAACACTGGCACCAGCCACCACGGAACACACCAGTGGGGTGAGATGAAGGTAGACTTCCGTTTGCCGCCGGAGATCCAGCCAGAGCAGATTGAAGCGGCGTTGCAATCTGAAGACCCGGAAGAAACGGTAACGTCATTCGGGCGCGAACGCACCTTCATATCTGAGAAGAATACGTCGATTTCGCGGGTGATGCGCGGCGCTATCCGCAAGGAAGGCGGCACCCCACGTTTCGTCTATAAAACTGGCACCTCGGATATGAATGCAGTCGGGCCACGCTGGAACTGCCCCATCATTGCCTATGGCCCCGGCGATAGCACACTGGATCACACGCCGCAGGAACACATTGACCTGGATGAGTACGGACAGGCTGTGAAGGTGCTCACCCGTGCGCTGGAACGGCTGGCAAACGAGATTTAAAGCGTAGTTTTCCACAGGCGGACAGAGCAAGCTCTGCCCCTACACAAAATAGACCTGTAGGGACGTAGCGTGCTGCGTCCTGACCTGAAAAGATGAGGAATAAGAGATGTTTGCGACACCGAACAACACCATTGGCGAGTTTCATATTATCGAATCCACGCTGCGTGAAGGCGAGCAGTTTGCTGGGGCACACTTTACCTCTGAGGATAAGCTGGAAATTGCCCACGCGCTGGATGCGTTCGGCGTGGAGTATATGGAGCTGACCACGCCGGTTGCCAGCCCACAGAGTGCCGAAGACCTGCGCACCATTGCAAAGATGCCGCGTAACTTCACATTGCTCACGCACATCCGGGCGAAGCTGGACGAGGCGAAACTGGCCGTAGACTGTGGTGTGGACGGTGTGGACATCTACATCGGTACCTCGGCGTATATGCGGCAGTATAGCCACGGCAAAAGCCTGATGCAGATCATTGAGGACGGGCAGGAAATCGTTTCCTGGCTGCGTAGCCAGGATATTGAGGTGCGCTTCAGTACGGAAGACACGTTCCGTAGTAACATGGCCGATGTGTTTACTGTGTATCGTGCGATGGACATCGCTGGCGTGAACCGCGTGGGTGTGGCCGATACCGTGGGTATTGCTGACCCGATGCGCACCTACAACCTGATCCGCAGCCTGCGCGAGGCTGTAAGCTGTGACATTGAGTTCCATGGGCACGACGACAGCGGATGTGCGATTGCCAATGCGCTGTGTGCGTTACAGGCCGGGGCTACCCATGTGGATACGACCGTGCTTGGCATTGGAGAGCGCAACGGTATTACCTCACTTGGCGGGTTGATGGCGCGGTTGTACACGCTGGATCATGAGGCCATCAGCATGTACAACGTGGGTGGCCTGCGTGCGCTGGAAGAACTCGTTGCCAGCAAGGTAGGCATTGAAGTGCCGTTTAACAACCCGATTACCGGCTCCAATGCATTTCATCACAAAGCGGGGGTACACACCAAAGCCGTCCTCGCCAACCCGACCAGCTACGAAGCCATTGACCCGGCAGATTTTGGCATGGAGCGCACGCTGGATATTGCGCACCGTCTGGTAGGGTGGAATGCTGTGCGCGACCGGGCCGCGCATCTGGGCCTGGCTATCCAGGATGAACACCTGCGTGCCGCGACACAACATGTAAAGGCAATGGCAGACGAGCGCCGCCTGACGATGGAGGACGTGGATGCAGTACTGTACGAAATGGCTGGCGTAGCTGTACCAGAAGCGTAATTTGTGAGAAGTCTCATAGCGCCCGACATATCGCATCGGGCGGATGTTATAGTTTGATAACTATCAGGGTAGCAGCGGACGGCAAGCGTGTTGTCCCTACACATACGGATTGTAGGGACACGATATTGATAGTTGACATAGTAATTGCATAACCCGGATTCGTTGCCAGTGGGGGGCGTAGCGTTGCTACGTCCAGGGCACAGCGTGCTGTGCCCCTACCCCGGTCGTCCGTTTAGTTATTCAATCGTCAATATCGCGTCCGGTGTGCGCCCATACCAATTGCAACACGACAGGGAAGCAAGGTTAGATTATGGGCGCGACATTCACAGAAAAAATTCTTGCTCGCAAAGCCGGTGTAGACAGCGCGAAAGCCGGGGACATCCTCGATGTGGAGCCGGACGTGGTGCTGAGCCATGATAACACCGCCGCGATT
>JBCCQC010000200.1:0-7386 GCA_039024535.1 Chloroflexota bacterium | reverse complement strand
GAGCGCTGCCGAGGCGCTCCTCGCTGGTTTTATTGGCCGCACGTTTCCGCTGGATGTGCATAGTGTGCAGCTTCGCCCCTCTGCAATCTCACTGAACTCCTTCAATGGTTTTCTCACGCTGGCAGATGGTACGCGCCTGTTTTTCAAAACCCATACGGAATCTGACAACGTGATCGGTGAATACTACCGGGCGTCAGTGCTGGCGGATACGGGCTACCCGGTAATTCAGCCAGTGTATAGCTCCACGACCGCCGGTGAGCATCTGCTGATTTACGAAGTTATTGACGATCCATCTGTGTTTGACGTGGCGTGGGAGATCGAAAACGGGAATAACAAACATTTTGAGGCGCTCAAACGCGCTCAAAACCAATCAGATGATGAGCTACTGCAACTCTACAACGCTACGCTTGATGCGCAAAATGCCGCCGATGCCTCAGAAGCTCCCGTGCATCAGCTCTTCCACCACCGGCTGACGAAGGGCCGACTGGAACGATTCTACGGCCCACTGCCGGGTATGGTACCGGCAGATAACACAATCTTTGACGTAAAACTTCCGGGCAGAACAGAGGCAATGCCTGTTGCCCGTGCTGTGAAGTGGACAATCAACGGGCAGCAATATGAGGAGTCACTGGATGACATCATCACACGGGCAATTGCGCTGCTGGAACCAGCGCAGGCTGGCCCTGTTGTCACTGGCCACGGGGACGCACACAATGGCAACGTCTTCCTGACGCTATCGCAGCCCGCACCATCACTGCTTTACTTTGACCCGGCATTTGCAGGGCAGCACCACCCATTGCTGGATCTGACGAAGCCGCTGTTTCACAACGTGTTTGCCATGTGGATGTATTTTCCGGCAGAGATTGCGGCACGCACACAGATTGAGCTGAAGCGCACTGATGATCGCTGGCATGTGACGCACGATTTTGTCCTGCCACCTGTGCGTGAGATGTTCCTCGAAAGTAAAGTGGAGCGTGTGCTGGTGCCAGTACTGCAAAAGCTGAAAAGCATGGGTAAACTACGTGAAGACTGGCAGGATTACCTGAAAGCCGCGCTGTTCTGCTGCCCATTCCTGACGATGAACCTCGCGGATAGTAGCCGGTTCCCGCCAGAAATTGCGCTGCTGGGGCTATGCATAGCGGTCGAAATGGGATCATGGAGCACCGGCCAACGCAGCCGCATTGACCGGGTGCTGGATGACGTTGCAGCGCGGGTTAACTGAGAGCTGCCAGTGTTTCCTGTAAGCGCTCAAATGTCTCCGATTGCTCCATAAAGACGAACTCGGTCGGGTAGGCAACAACCTGGTTGCCCCCGACACTCCGCAGATACTCCACAGCAGATAGCAATTGCCTGTCGCGCACAATAACCGTAACAGAAAACCACTGGCGATCTTCAGCACCATACACCGGGGCAATTGTCGGCCCCTGCAAGCCTGTTGTGATGGGGTTCTGTGTGACTTTCTCTGCAATTTCATCTGCTGATTCACCGGGAATGTTAGCGATGACATTGAAATAGCGCCGCCCCAGCAAAGACGCATCCATTGTTTCCAGCATCAGGCGCAGCTTCTCGATGAGATGGGGATCGTTCAGGAGTGCGGTTCTGTTACCGATCAGGCACGCCTGCGAGGATAAGATAACACCATCGGGTATCTCTTTAAGACGATTTTCCCGGATAGTAGTACCGGTCTGCGTGAGGTCAACAACAATATCCGCATAGCCAAGGGTAGGGGCTGCCTCAATCGCACCATCCGCCCTGACGAGACTGAAATGGTGTATACCCTGTTCATGCAAAAATTGCCGTGCAGAACGTGTGTAGGTCGTTGCTACGCGCAGATTACGGTGTTGTGTTTCACGCAGGTCATGAGCAATGTCGGCAATGTCGATCATGCTTTCCACATCCACCCATGCTTCGGGCACAGCCACCAACAGGCGACAGTGACCATATTCCAGATCCGGGTGAATTACGATAATGTTCTCATCACCGTACTCATAAACAACATCCAATCCCGTGATACCGAGTTCAGCAGTGCCATCTGCAACTTTATACACCACATCTTTCACGCGCTGGAACATCACGTTGAGGCCATCTATGGATGGTATAGCCCCTGTATACTGGCGTGGGTTTGGCTTCCAGACTTTGAGGCCACAACCCTTCAAAAAGCTGAGGGTTGGTTCAGCCAGCGCCCCCTTGCTTGGCAGAACAATCGTAGTTGTGTCGCTCATTGTGATTGCTTTCCTTGAATGATGGCAATGAGTTGCTCTGGCGTTTGTGCGGTCTGATCGCCAAAAGTAGCATTCGTTTCAGTCACACGAATGATGTTATCGCCACTATAGCTGGCTTCCTGAAGCGCTACGCTCAAACCAGCGCCTCGCAGGGCATCAGCCCATGCAAAGGTATGCGTATGATTGCCTGTGGTGCTGACCATATTAAAAATCTTGCCAGAACTGCCCTGCGTATAGGACGCGCGGGTAAGTACAGCGTCAATGTCATAGGCAAAGCCGACGGCAGGCACGTCCACATCATCTCCCACCATACGTACCAGTTCGTCGTAGCGGCCACCACCACCATATCGGGTATCGGTCTGGCTATCAACCAGTTCAAATACCATGCCGCTATAGTAATTCCAGTCACGGGCAAGCCCGGTGTTGATGTCAATCTGCACATCCTGTCCGGTCATCTCCCGAAGCAGGTCGATAGATTGCCTCCATTCGTTCAGAAGCCGTTTAAAGTGTGGGTCTGTCGTTGTTTCTTCGAAGTTGTTATAGACCGCGTCCAGAGAGCCGTGAATGGTTACAAAGCGGTGAATGTGAGTAACCGCATCCATGATCGTCTGGCGTCTGGCAGCCAGTCGTCGTTTCTTAATCATGCGATTGACAATATCCTCCCGTTTGCGCCCTCCCATTGTTGCACCGCGCTCTGTCGCGTCCAGCATGACATCAAGCATACGGCGGGCGTCTTCGTGTGCTGTCTGGCCGGTATCATCATGCTGCAATGCAGGATCCTGTACAGAAACATAGCGGTCGAATTGCATCATTATGTCATCGGGGGAAGTCATGCCGGTTGCCATAGCGTTCAGGTTATTCAGTATCAATCGTTCCGTGCGGCTGTCCAGTTCATAGGTTGCCAGCAGCGCCCGCACAAGGCCAATGTGCCCGACAACGATTTTTACGGTGTTAATGCCAGTTACCTGTGTGAGTCCCGTTGTTGCCAGCGATATAATTTCAGCATCGGCCAGTACAGCATCCTGCATACCAAAAAGCTCTGCACCGGCGCTCATGATCTGGTAGTCCTGTCCCTTTCGCCGGTAATCATCCCGGAATACAGACCCGTTAAACTGCCAGCGGATAACCGCTTTGCCATCCGGGTGAGTTTGAATGTAACGCTGGACAGCCAGCGCGGTAAATTCTGGCCGCAGGGCAAGTTGCCTGCCGAAACGCTCAAAGGTAAACAGATTGGCAATAATCTGATCGCCTGCTTTGTTCAGGAACAAATCTGCGTCTTTAATCGCATCAACCTGCGCATGTTGATAGCCCGCGCGTTGCAGGTGCGTATGTAAACGTGAAATCAGCAGGGTTAATCGTTCGTCTTCATAGACGATCAATCTGGAGGGTGTGTCGGCCACGTGGAGCATTATCCTTATATTTTGAAGCGAAAACGGAGGACATCATAAGATGTACACGATGGCATGGCAACCAGTAGTTCTACTGATATTCAACGTGAGAGCCGGATTTTCGCCATTTTGGGGCAGATGTGCTATTTTTAAGGTCTGACGTGACTATTTTTCAGACTTTCCAGGGTATCAGGAGAAGACAACATGCGATCTTTGAGGCAGTGGCTTTCTTTCGCAATGATATTATTAGCGATTTCACCCGCTTTGATCCACACGGCAAGTGCGCAAACACTGGCCCGCCCGATTTTGATTGTGAATACCGGTTTTCTGAACGTTCGCCAGGGGCCCAGCGCCAGCTTTGGTATTGTGGCGACGGTTGCCGGTGGTACTGAATTGAGTGTTTTGGGTACCGCTGGCGACGCCGTATGGTACCAGGTTGCTCTGCCAACAGGTGTTGTAGGGTGGGTCAACATCGAATTCACTATCCCACGAGGTGACTTCACCAATGTGCCTCTGGTTGAGATAACCGCACAGCCTCAGGCATCTACATCAACGACAGTTGTCGTCCCGGTTGCGCCATCCACTACCGGGGAGACGGGAACTGTTCCGGCGGCTGGTGGGGGTACCGCCGGTGTTGACTTCATCCCGGTCGTCCCTGTAGATGGCACGGCAACACTGACAGAGCAGGGGGGCGGCCCGGCTTTTGATCCAGCCGATTTCCCCGGCACTGTTCCAGCACCCGGTGGCGTCCCAATCGTACCGGCAAACACAGTCAGTGGTGCAATTGTGGTCGTGAATACGAGTGCCCTCAATGTGCGCTCTGGCCCCGGAGCACAATTCTCTGAAGTTCAGACGGTTGCCGGTGGAACGGAACTCGCCGTAACGGGTGTCACACCCGATGTCGTGTGGTACCGGGTTGCACTTGCCGGTGGGCAGGGCTGGGTAGCGAGTGAATTCGTGCTATTCCGTGGCGATGCGGTAGCAGTCCCCGTCATTTCCTATGATAATGCCAATGCCGGGGCCACCATTGACAGGCCCATTGTAATTGTCAATACCAGCTTCCTGAATGTGCGCTCTGGCCCCGGAGCACAGTTCACGACTGTGTTCACAGCACGTGGCGGGGCAGAGTTCGTGGTGCTGGGCCTTGCATCTGATGGCATCTGGTATAACGTTTCCACTCCTGCGGGGCGAGGCTGGGTCAACAGCGAGTTTGTTATTTTCCGTGGCCTTGCAGAGAATGTACCTATCATTCCGCTGGCACAAACAGGTGGGGTGATTGAAGCACCCGTTGCAGTCATCAGTAATTCTGTTCAGGCTTTTGCTGCACCGGGAGCTAATTTTGGCTTGCTGGGCACGATTGCCGGGCCAATCGAGGCACCCATTGTCGCCCGCACAACAGAATTTGACTGGGTTCAGATCAACACTGCAAATGGTTTCGGGTGGGTACAGGCAGATCAGATCTTCATTCGGGGTGATGCAAGCCTGATCCCTATTGTAGCGAACTAATTCATCGCTTTTCAGGCTCTAAGGGAACTGAGTATGGAGAAAGTGCTGCTTTCTCCATACTATGGTTGTACTACTTCCATTTACCTGAAGGCTCCAGACGATGCGCATCGTATATGTAGAAGATAATCCGGCTAATGTCGCGCTTGTAGAACGTATCTCCCGCATGAATAGTGACGAACTCGTCACATTCAGTGATCCAGCATCCGCCCTTGATGTCATAGCCCCCAACAGCTTTGACCTGATACTGATGGATGTCAACCTCGGTGATGCAGACATCAATGGCCTTGAACTTACAAAAATGCTCCGTGACAGAGGCGTTGAAAACCCTATCGTAATCATCACTGCATATGATGCAATGGGATATGCAGAAGAATTTCAGGCAGCGGATTTCAACGAGTATGTGCTCAAGCCCGTCTCTGTCAGCGGCATGATTGATTTAATCAATGCCTATCGAGTCTGATCTCTTACGCACTGCCTTCGACCTCAAGCAAGACCTGCCCGGAGCTGGCTTCTCTCAGTTCGATGCGCAGGTCTTCGACGTTCTCATCCGGTACAATAAACTCAACCCGGACAGATGTTGTGAAATCCTCGTTGCTGATTTCCCCGCCGCCAGCCAGAATGAGTTGTTTACCGACCTCATAGATGTGGTAGGGGAGGTCGACAGAGACTTTTGACCGCGCAATCTTGATCTCTGTGGAAAGTTCATCCAGCACACGCCTTGCAGCCTCGCTGTAGGCCCGCACAAGCCCACCGGTACCCAGCTTCCTGCCACCAAAGTAGCGTGTAACCACGATGATGACATCACCCAGTTCTATCCCGCGCAAGATAGAGAGAATGGGCGGCCCGGAGGTGCCAGACGGTTCACCATCATCACTCATTCCCTCTGTAACGGTGTTGCCATAACCAATGCGATAGGCGTAAACATGATGGTTGGCATCCGGCATAGCCTGCCGGACGCCTGCAATAAAGGCTTTTGCTTCCTCTACAGATCTGACATTTCCGGCTCTCGCAAGGAAGCGTGACCTCTGAATCTCGATTTCTGCGGTAGCTGTTCCCGATGGGATGAAATATGTCATGTGGTTACCCGCTAACCTGCGTTACAAACGGGATCAAACTGAAGCAGGCCGCCAAATACCCATCCACGTTCGCCCTCAAATTCGGTGTTCCACCATGTTCCATCATCGTTCTTGCCGAAGATTTCAATGAAAAGACCCTCCGGCACAATCGCAACAATCTCAGCATCTGTTGATGGTTCACTACGCACATTAATGTTAACGGTCGTCTGTGCATCACAGGCTTCAGCGACAGCTTCCAATTCTGGTGTTTCGGTCGCTGTGGGTGGCACGTAAGCACGGCGAGTCCGCGTTGGGCTTGGTGAAGGCAGCGGCGTCCTGGTCAGGGTTGGCTCTGCGGTGGCAACTGGCGTTGCGGTGGTTGCTGTGTCCTGTGTGGGGACGATATTGCCAGCAGCAACACCTGCAGAGTTTGAGGCTGCCAGTAGCGATTGCGATACGGGGGTGCTGGTGGGAATTTGAATGATGCTTTCTGGCACGAGGGGTGTCAGGAAGAGTGATACAGTGAGTATCACAGAAGTACCAAGGCCAAGGATTGCGCGCGAGTACAGCGCAGCGAATTGTTCGCCCCTGCGTTCGATGAACAGTGTGATGACACTGAGCACAGCAAGGCTGATGAGCGCTCCCGCAGAGATCGGAGTGGTAAGCGGTTGTGGCTCCTCAGTCCGGGTGGAAAAGATGAAACTGCCACTGAACAGCAGAATTGCTACTGTGATAAGAAAGTGACTCCAGCAACCAGCGCGGAGGTCTTTGCGCAATGCCTGAATCAGCGCGGTTAACGCATACAGGGCCAGAAATACAGTGGCGGCGATGGATAGATTGAAGGCGAGCATGTACTTTCCTGTTCTGGTTTGATGGATTCTCGATGTCTATACGCATTGTAGTGCGCACGGGTTGCTTTTGTGTACAACCACTTATGAAGCTATGAGATACTGATCGTGGTACAGCGTTGCCAACGACGTAGTATTCGCTTTGGGCGAATACTCGCGCGATAACGTCACGCTTATCATCGGCAATCGCCGGGTTTGCAATTACCTAGTGATAATAGCGTTATCGACGCCGAGGCATTCACATTGCCGAGGGAAGCCTTATCGTAGAAGCTTTCAAAATGGCTTCGGAGAGATTTTGCGTGCCGCAAAATAGGCCGCGATAACGCGCGTTATCATCGAGCGTGCCATGAGGTAAGCCAAGCGCCAG
>JBCCQC010000199.1:0-7391 GCA_039024535.1 Chloroflexota bacterium | reverse complement strand
GACATGGAAAGCGCCCTGGCGCTGGTGCATTCTCGCTTCAGCACCAATACCTTTCCCAGATGGAACGCTATCTGTCACCGCTGCCGATGGACATTTCGATCTACCTGTATAATGGTCTCACTGCGTCCGCGTCATAAACTCGTTCGCGGATTGCCGTCATATATCTCACTTCCCGCCGGAATACGTCCATCTTCCGCCGCGCCCCCCGCAGAACGAGCTGATTGTCGTGAATGACTATCCAATCACTATAAAATCACAATCCACCCCGCAGAAGTCCGCAACAGCACCGGCCATGTAACCGCGTATCGCTGCTCGAAAACTCGCCCACATACCGGGAAATCCCTGCGTCTGCGCGTCCCCGTGTCATCAATCACACCATTTGCATTTTCCAACACCATGCACGTGCATATGCTCACCCTGCCACGCCTGCAATCTGCTAAACTGCGTCCAACACACAGTTATCATGCCAGCGCACACCCATGCACATCATCATATACTGAGCACTTCTCGCTTCTATCGGCAAAAGGCGGCGGCGAAACGTGAAAATACCACCGCCGCCGCCGGAATATCTACAGGTCGTCTTCGCTGAGCAGGGGAATGATATAGATCACGGGTTCTTCGTAGGGGTGCGCCTGCGTAATAGCCTGCACCACAGCCTTTGCTTTCTCGCGCTCACAGAACGTCTCCACGCGCATCTCGGCCTCCGCATTGATCTCGCCCACACTGCCCACATGCGGCGCGGCCTCCTTCCCCGCCAAAAACCGCCCGGTTCCCGGCGCAGAGAAGGAGCAAAACGTATATTCGCCCAGCACACCGGCCCCGGCTTCGCCCATCGCCTTCAGCACCGGGGGCAGGTCAGCGTCGTTCACGGTGAACACAATCTGCACCATATTGCCGCGCATGGCTACTTCTCGCCCTGTTCTTCGGCAATCTGGGCATCGGTTTTGCCAAAGCGCCGCTTACGACGGCTGTACTCCGCAATGGCTTTGTGCAGTTCGCTCTCATCAAAGTCCGGCCAGTAAGCCTCCGTCGCATAATACTCCGCGTAGGCCGCCTGCCAGATGAGAAAGTTACTGATGCGCAGTTCGCCACTGGTACGGATGATGAGGTCAGGGTCGGGTTGGCCATGGGTAAACAGGTGGTCGTTAATCACCTCCTCAGTGATTTCTCCCGCCGGGATGCCTTCCTGCACAATGCTGCGCACGGCCTGCACAATTTCATCGCGGCCCCCGTAGTTAAAGGCCACGTTCACGATGATAGTGTCGTTGTCTTTCGTCATTTCGCAGGCGTGCTGGATCTTCTTCAGCAGGTGCGGGGCCACGCCTTCTTCTTTGCCCACATGCCGGATGCTCACGCCTTCGTCGTTGAGTTCGTTCAGTTCCCGCTCAATAAAAATTTCCAGCAGCCGCATCAGCGTCATCACCTCAGCGGGCGGGCGGTTCCAGTTTTCTGTGCTGAAGGCGTAGATCGTCAGCACTTTGATGCCCCGGCGCACACACTCCTTCAGGATGCGGCGCAGGTTCTCTGTGCCTTCTTTGTGGCCCGCACTGCGCGGCAGCCCACGCGACTGTGCCCAGCGCCCATTGCCATCCATGATGATGGCGATGTGGTTCGGGATGCGCAGTTCGGCGTGGGCATCGTCTGCCGGTTTTATACCGTCCATGATGGTTATTGCCCCCTCTTCCCTGAACTAAACTTCCATAATTTCGGTTTCTTTAGCCTTCGAAGCGGCGTCAATTTTTGCAATGGTTTCGTTCGTTAGCTTCTGGACGGCATCTTCACCACGCTTCATATCGTCCTCGCCGATGTCCCCCTCTTTTTCGAAGTCCTTGAGGTCTTTGTTGGCATCACGCCGGGAGTTACGCACAGAGATGCGGGCGTCCTCAGTCCGATCATTCAGGAATTTAACCAGCTTCTGGCGCGTTTCGCGCGTGAGGGCGGGCATGTTCAGGCGGATGGCGCTGCCGTCGTTGTTGGGGTTGATGCCGAGGTCAGACTGCTGGATGGCACGTTCGATGTCCTTCAGCGCCCCGCCGTCGTAGGGGCGGATGAGGATTTGCATGGCCTCTGGCGTGGAGATGTTGGCAAGCTGGCGCATTTCGGTTGGCTGGCCGTAGTAGTCCACCATCATTTTTTCCACAAGGGCTGTGCTGGCACGCCCGCTGCGCATCCCGCGCAGGTCTTCTTCGAATGCATCCAGGCTGGCCTGCATTTTCTCTTTTGCTTCGTCAAGAATCATACTTACGGTTTCGTTGCTCATCGCGGTTGTCCCTTACTGTTGATGTGTTGTACACGTTCCGCACTGGAAATACTGTGTGGCAAATTGTAGCATACGTTAATCTGGCATTTGTGAATCAAGTTTGTTCAGTACACCGCGCATAAACGACTTCTTCATGCAGATCATCTGCAGATTTGCTCGATTTTGTCAGTGTGCGCGTAGATTATGACGTTGTCATTCGCTTCCATCAACACATTCACCGGTTCGTAGCCCTGCCACCACAAAAACACTGGATTGATCATAGACTGAAACTGGTAAGTCGGTTGATCCTGATTGACGACAACGTAATGTGGCTGAATCTCGTTCCAGATGTCCAGCTCGCTCTGACCATCATAGGGGAGCGTGCGCGGAAGATAATCAAAAATCAGGATAGAGGAGTATTCGAATGGCGCGTCGTGTAGCCAGAGATAATAATAATGCGGGCCGTTCACAATAAGATCATCGCAGGCTATATTATTGCGCAGCCATGTCGTCGTTGCCGGAGGTGGTGGGATGATTGGTTCGCCTGCCAGCATATGACGCAACGGGGTAGAAAGCATCTGGAACATGGGAACGGTGAGGATGAGTATGCCAATCGAGATGTGTCGTGTTTTGTAAAGTTGTGATCGGTCGCGGCCTATCCAGATGCCGAACATGGCCCCGATTAGAATACTATAGATGGGAATGATTAGCCGGATGTAGTGAAACGCCTCGCCGACCGCGGTAAATCCCAGTGTTATGACCCCCAATATTAATATAGTGAGCAAGCGCCAATCGTTCGAGCTGCCACGGCGTAGTGCAACGACTGTTGCGAATATGAACAGCATAAACTCTATTAGCGACCCGTAAAAAATGTTAACGATGTGTTGAGAGGTTCGAGTTGCGATGCTCTCCTCCGCTTGTGTAACGCGTGAAGAAAAATAGTGCGCCAGATGTTCAAAATCCGGTAGGACGACAATCCAGAGTACCAGAGCACCGCTCAGCATACCCCCTACACCATAGATGACCATCGACACAGGCGGGCCAAACTTACGCTGACTTATGTTCGCTGCCCAACCCGGCCCATACAGTCCGGCAAGCATCAATGGGCCGAACCAGACTGCATTAAGGTGCCCGAAGCCCCCCAGACCCATTACAAAACCGGCTAACAGATGCAGCCAGTTACTACCCCTGTTTGATGCAATAGAAAATAGAAGTAGGGAGGCAGCTATGCTCACCATGAGTGGGGCTTCGTGCCGGAACTGTGCCACACCGACCATGATGGTACTTCCAATCATGAAATAGGTTGTGAAGAGGGCAGTTTTGCGATCATATAACTGCTGCGCGGCAAGGGATGTCAACAATATAATTATAAAAGAAAGAACGAGATGATAAAAACGCCCCTGCCAGATGCCAACCCCCGCAATTTCCATCCAATGTGCCACTGCGATGTAGTGCTTTGGCATAGCCCACGTCATAATTTCTGGGTCGAGGTTCAGCATGATTCGATCTACAAATGCACCAGTCTCAACGTAGCCTGCTATTATGCTTAATATCCACGGTTCATCAAAGTAGTGATAGTCCGGGAAGAAAGATAGACTGAAGGCACGTATAATGAAAGTGAATACAGTCACCCCTCCGGTGAATATCCATACCACACGCCACTGTGGGCGTTTTACATTATCGAACGACGTAACGATGAAAGCGATAGCTGTTGGCAGCAGGCCTGCACCACCCAGCGGTAAATCCGCTACAATGGCGGCGGCCAGCGAGAGGTACATGATGGCGAACAGGCTGTAAAACACTGTGCCGTCTGCCCTCCAGCGCAGAATAGGCCGTTGCCACAAGCGACATGTAAGGACTATGCTAAAAACAGTCCACCCCACCAGAAACCAGAATGCCGCAGATCCTGCTGGCACTGTAGCGGCTTGGAGTATATTTAACGTAACAAGCAAAAGACATAGTGCTATCTGTACACGAGGCGATTTCAAGAAAAGCATAATGACCCCTTATTAACCGTCTGCAACGAAACCAATCCCCTGAACAACTTCAGGCGTGTGCCCAGCCTTCCCACTCGCGGGCCTGCCAGGCGCTGTAGAGCGCAATGGCCCCGGCAGCAGCAACATTGAGGCTGGCGACTTTGCCGCGCATGGGGATGCTGAGCACAAAATCGCAGTTGTCTCTGACCAGGCGGCGCATACCCTCGCCTTCGCTGCCCATCACGAGGCCGATGGGCATGTTCAGGTCGGTTTTACCGATGGGGGGGACGTTCGGCCCGGCATCCAGGCCCACCATCCACACATCGTTTTCCTTCAGTTCTTTCATGGTGTTGACGAGGTTCGTAACCTGCACAATGTTGAGGTGCTCCACGGCGCCGGATGAGGCATTGACCACAGCGGCGGTGATGTCCACATTGCGCCGATCCTGCATTACCACCCCATGCACGCCGACGGTTTCTGCTGTGCGCAGCAGTGCGCCCACGTTCTGCGGGTCTTTCAGCAGGTCAAGCAGCAGGATGAACGGTTTTTCGTCCCGGTCGGCAGCCGTTTGCAGCATATCTTCCAGTTCGGCGTAGGGGTATGGCCCCACGCGCAGCGCTGCCCCCTGGTGATTGCCCCCGCTGGCAACGTCATCGAGGATGCGGCGGGGCATACGCTTGATGGGGATGTTCAGATCCTTCGCAATGCCGACGATTTCTGCTGTGGTGCCTTTTTCCTCTACGCCGTCAGCGAGAATAAGCTGCTCCACCTTGCGCCGCCCGGCACGCATGGTTTCTACAATGGCCCAGTTGCCATATACAAATTCTGGCATGGTGTGCTCCCGTCTGTTGGGTCTGTTTTCGTCGTGGGGAGTAATATAAACGCTGGCCTGCTGTTGCGATAGGTTGTTCAGCGCGATAGGCGGGGGAGATGATGGGCCACCCGCTGGCGGCCCACAGTATGTACGGACGACCTACAGCAGTCGCCAGATGGTACCCTCGGGGCGGTCGTCCAGTTGCACGCCGAGGCCAGCAAGCTGATCTCGAATTGCGTCGGACCGGGCGTAGTCTTTGCGGGCGCGGGCTTCTGCACGCATCTCGATGAGCATGTCAATCAGGCCGGCTTCTCGTTCGGCATTGGCCCCGCCGATTTCACTGGTGGATGGCACGATGCCGAGCACGATGCCGCCGTATGTATTGTAGAAATCGTTAATCGCGTTAAGTGTACTCAGGCCCACTTCGGTGTCATCATTGAGCAGGGTATTCACGTCGCGGGTGAGGCTTTGCAGCACGGCGATGCTCTGCGGCGCGTTGAAGTCGTCGTTGAGGGCGGCGGTAAAGTTCTGCGTGGCGGTTTCCAGCCGTTCGAGGAAGCTGTTGCCGTTGTCGGATTCTGGCACATGGTTCATCTGGCGGCGCGTGAGTGTGACCGCGTTGTTGATGCGATCCCACCCGGCTTTTGCCGCGTCCAGCGCACTCTCGCTGAAGTCCACCGGGTTGCTGTAGTGTGCTGTGAGGATGAATGTGCGAATCACCTCGGCACGGTAGTCTTTCAGTGCGTCTTTGATCGTCAGGAAGTTGCCCAGGCTTTTGGACATCTTCACGCCGTCCACGGTCAGGCTGCCCACCAGCATCCAGTAGTTGGCGAAGGGTTCGTCGTTGGCGCTCTCTGACTGGGCAATTTCGCATTCGTTGTGCGGGAAGATGTTGTCGATGCCGCCGCCGTGAATATCGAAGTTGGGGCCGAGGTATTTACGGGCCATTGCAGAGCACTCGATGTGCCAGCCGGGGAAGCCTTCGCCCCAGGGGGAGTTCCAGCGCATGATGTGTTCGGGGTCGGCACGCTTCCACAGCGCGAAGTCTGCCGGGTGGCGTTTTTCGTTCATGCCGACGGTTTCGCGGGTGTTTTCTTCCTGCTCATCAATGCGGCGGTTGCTCAGTTTGCCGTAATCTGCGTCGGCGGTGACGCTGAAGTACACGCTGCCGTTACTCTCGTAGGCGAAGCCCTTCTCGATGAGTTCCTGCGTCATCTCGATCTGCTCTGGTACGTGACCGGCGGCGCGTGGCTGGATGTCTGGCGGCTGGACGAGCAGCGAGCGCATATCGTCCTGGTAGCTGCGCCCATAGGTTTCGGCAACCTGCATCGGCTGCACACCCTCCAGACGGGCTTTGCGCGTCATGCGGTCTTCGTCAGTTTCCAGCAGGTGGCCCACATCGGTGAGGTTCTGCACGTAGAGCACGTTATGGCTCTGGCGCAGCCAGCGCACCACCATATCGAAGTTGACGTAGGTTTTGGCATGACCGAGGTGGCTGTGGTCGTAGATAGTCGGCCCGCACACGTAAATCCCCACGTACCCGTCCGTGATGGGTGTGAACGTCTGTTTTTCGCGTCCCAGAACGTTGAAGATGCTCAGTGCCATGTGCGTGATGTCCTTACTGTTGGTTGTGTTCGAATTTACGATTGGTGGGCCAATTGTAGCGTAGAATAGAGGGTGATTGTATGTCCGTTATGAGGCGCTCATCAACCTA
Organism: Chloroflexota bacterium; assembly: GCA_039024535.1. Lineage (GTDB taxonomy): Bacteria > Chloroflexota > Anaerolineae > Aggregatilineales > Phototrophicaceae > DAOTTY01. The sequence goes on along the minus strand of JBCCQC010000199.1, from coordinate 648 downwards.
TGCCCCGCCCACCCATTGACCTCAATAGTGATGGCGAACTCCCATTTGATGTGCCTGTTAAAGTTCCAGAAGGGCGTGTTCCAAAGGCCAAACCTGCACATAAATCACGCACGCCACCGCGTAGAGAGTTTGTGCAAAAAGGGCTTACGCTCCTCGTTGCGCTTCTCGTGGCAATCCCCCTTGCGGGTATTGCGACCGGGATACAACAAACTCATCCGGTCTGTTCAGAGACGGTCAGAGCCGCCGCAGTGGTAGCCCCACGGGAGATAGCCTATCGTGCTGGGACTTTTTATCACAGTACCGGGCTATTCCGGGAGTGTTCTATTCATGCCGATAACTGGACAGGACACCCCGGCCACTTTTATGCCGCGTTTGAACTTACGGACATGACATACATCTACAAGGGCAATCTCAAAGATGATGTGTGGTTGATTTTGACCGTGCCACATATGCTGGGAATGTTCGAGAAGGATGGCAATCACCTTGATTTCTCCTTCACAGAGGATGGTGAACTGTTCCTGTGCAGGACGGTCAACATGGATTCGGAATACACCTGTGATTCAGAATAAAACTTAATACAGCCTATGAGGTAACACTGCTATGCCCCGCCCACCCATTGACCTCGATAATGATGGCGAACTCCCATTT
>JBCCQC010000198.1:0-7400 GCA_039024535.1 Chloroflexota bacterium | reverse complement strand
GTTTAACTACTACTACGATGGCCCGGTCACACCCGTGGGCATTCCGTTCGGGCTAAACGACACTGACACACAGATTGAGCAGGCCACACGGGTTGAACTACAGAACGCCGATGATATTTATGTGGTGCTGTGGGGCGATGCCGAACGCGACCCGAACCGGATTGTCGAAACGACACTGGACGGTAACGCGTTTGAGGTGGGGAATACATGGTATGGCGATGTGCGGCTGGCCCACTATGTAACTGAAGCCAGCCGGTTCGACTTCGTAAACGACACGTTCACGGCGACATTCGGTGAAGACATTATTCTGGATGAGTTTGCGCTCAGCACTCGTGACCTGCTGGCCGGTGAGGTGTTACAGGTGCGGTTGTTCTGGCGGACGACGGCTTTGCTGGATGAACGCTACAGAGTGACGCTGCAACTGCTGGACGAAAACGGGGTACTGGTCGCGCAGCGCGATAGCGAACCCGGCGGCGGCACACGCCCCACAGACGATTGGCCGCTCAACCGGCGCGTGACGGATAACCACGCACTACTCATCCCACCGGATATTGTGGAAAATGCGCCAGAAGCTAATTTCACACTCATCATTGCACTTTATAATCTGGCGAATTCATCAGATAGACTGCCTGTCAACCGAACCGAGCAGGATATATTTACACTGACGACAGTCACCATCACCGAACCGGAGGGCAATGAATGACAACCGTACTGGTAACTGGCGCAAGCGGCTATGTGGGCAACAATGTGGTGCCGAAACTAGTCGAGCGCGGCTATAGCGTCAAAGCACAGTATCGCAATACAGAACGTGCCATGATGCGCCTGGGCGAACTCGCCGAAAAAATTGAAATGGTCACGGGCGATGTGCGTAACCGCGAGGAGATGGACGCGCTGATGCCCGGTGTGGATGTTGTGATCCATCTGGTTGCTATTGCCATCGAAAAAGGTGATGCGACTTACGAGGACGTGAATTACAAGGGCACGGTAAACGTCGTGGACGCTGCTGAAAAAGCCGGGGTGAAGCGCTTTATCAACATGAGCCAGAACGGTGCCGATAGCGCCCTGCCATATCGTTTTCTCGCCAGCAAGGGCAAGGCGCAGGAATACGTTGCAGCCTCCGGCCTGGACTGGACGGCACTGCGCCCCTCGGCGATTTTTGGCCCACAGGACGAGTTCTTCAACACGTTTGCCCGCCTGCTGCAACTCTCACCCATCATCTACCCGCTCATTGGTGGCGGCACAGCAAAGTTTCAGCCGGTTTCTGTGTTTGATGTGGCCGAAGCGACTGTGCGCTGTGTGGACGATGATAGCACCATCGGCAAGGAACTGGTGCTGGGTGGCCCGGAGGTGCTCACACTCGGTGAAATCGAGGAGCGCGTGATTGCGGCCATGGATCAGAACCGTATTATGGTGCCGGTGCCGGTACCCGTGCTGCGCCCCGCCGTTTCTGTGATGCAGCGTGTGCTGCCCGGTTCCCCGGTGACGACCTCATTGCTGGATTTGCTGGCGGTGGATAACACTGTGGAAGACAACGCACTGGTCACACACTTTGGCATGGAGCCGATTCCGTTTGAGGGTGAGCACGCAGAGTACCTGAAGCAGGCCAACATCGGCGAGACGCTGAACCAGTTCTTCACCGGCAACCCGCCGCGCTAATTCGGGTTCGCCATTTCGGGCGATCCGCCGGATCGCCCCTACCCCCTACGTTTCCACAATCGGGTTGTAATCGTCCGGGTCATCGAACCCCGCTATCCACGCCGCAGCCTGACGGCAGGTTTGCATATCAGGCGGCACGCGCAGTAAATACGACCTCCCCGTGGACGGATCGTTCACGCTGAGGACGACCATCGGCTCCTCGTTTCTTGTGAAATCGACGTGCAGTAAGCGGCGTTCTCCGCCCGGATCAGTGTCACGATCTAACACCGTGGGATTTGCCTCTGCGATGAAACGCTCCATGCCCATGCGTTCCAGCATCACGCGCCGGACTTCGAGATTGTGTTGTTCAAATATCTCGCTGGCCTTTAATGTCTCAGGATGTGTGATTATGCGTGCGTCAATTTCGACCCCATACCAGCGTAGTGTGGCACCCTCAAGACTTGAAGGTATAGAACCTATATTGGTACCCCCCAACTCAATTGAATCCTCAACACGCATACCTGAGGGCAGGTGGGTAATCTGTGTGTCCGAGATGGTCAAATACTGCAAGTGATGCAAGCGACTCGCAGATTCGGGTAATGAAGATACATTTGTGCTATCCATAGAAAGGTGTTGTAAGTTTTCAAGGTCACCCAGTGTTTCGGGCAGCAATTGAACCGGAGTGTCATTCAGGTTGAGAGATTTCAGGTTTTTGAGTGAGCCAATTGATTCAGGCAATGATTCTAATTCTGTTTCAGCAACAGCAATACCGATAAGACTTTGCATCTGACTAATTTCTGGCGGTAACATGCCAAGTGGATTGCGAGCTACCGCAAGCACCTGAAGATTTATAAGTTGTCCGAACTCTGGTGGGAGGTGTGTCAATCGGTTACCAGTGAGATCCAGTACCTCCACAGATGACAGATTGCCTATAACAGTGGGGAGATCAGACAACTGATTACCATTGAGATAGACCGTTTTCAGATTGCGCAAATTTCCAATTGTAGGTGGCAAGGCTTCAAGTTGGTTGGAACCTATATCAAGACGACGTAGCTCACCACATGAGCCAATCGTATCTGGCAACTCAATGATATTATTATTGTCGAGAACAAGGCCGCGTAACTTTGTTAACTTGCCTATTGCCGACGGCAATCTGGTCAGTCGATTTCCACTCAGATACAAATACTCCAGATTCGTCATTCGCCCGATTGCAGCAGGTAGAGTCGTGAGCATGTTGTTTCTAAGGTCGAGATACCGAACTGTCGTCAGCTCCGTAAACTCAACTGGAAGTTCTGTAAACTGATTGCTTGCCAGCCTCAATTCATCAATGTACGTAAACTGCCGTAGTTGCTCTGGGAAAGAACTCAAAGCACACCCACCTAAACGAACGTATCTGGATTGCTTTTGCAGAGCTTTGTCTATGATGTCCTGTGCCTTTTGAGTCATTGTCATATCAGGTGGCTACACCTCGTCCTTATAGTGCGTCTCGGATAGCTCCTGAAGGCGTTTTGCGGCCTGCTCTGCGGTGATGTCGCGCTGTGCCTCACCGAGCATTTCATAGCCCACCATCCACTTGCGCACGGTGGCACTGCGCAGCAGCGGCGGGTAAAAGTGCGCATGGAGCTGCCAGTGGGCGTTAGTCTCGCCGTTGTAGGGTGCGCCGTGCCACCCCATGCTGTACGGGAACGAGGTCTGGAACAGGTTGTCATAGCGCGTGAGCAGCCGCTTCAGAATGCTGGCGAGGGTGTCGCGTTCGCCGTCCGTCAGATCGGGTATGCGCAGTACATGGCGGCGCGGCAGCAGCAGAATTTCATAGGGCCACACCGCCCAGAACGGCACCACCGCCACCCAGTGGTCGTTTTCCACCACGATGCGCTCTTTTTTCTCAGCTTCCAGTGCTACATAGTCCATCAGCAGCACAGAGCCATTGTTGTTCAGGTAGTCACGCTGGTTGATGTCCTCTTTAAGTACCTCGTTGGGCAGCACGTCCTCCGCCCAGATCTGGCCGTGCGGGTGCGGGTTACTGGAACCCATCGCCGCGCCTTTGTTCTCGAACACCTGCACCCACTGGTAGGTTTCGCCCAGTTCGGTCGTCTGCTCTGCCCACATATCCACCACCCCACGGATCACGGGCAGTTCCATTTCCGGCAGCGTCAGGTCATGGCGCGGCGAAAAACAGATCACGCGGCAGGTGCCACGCACGCTCTCGGCACGCAGCAGCGGGTGTTCCGTCGTGACCTCGCCGCCGGGGTCTGGCAGCAGGGCTGCAAAGTCATTGGTAAACACAAATGTTGATTCGTAATTCGGGTTCTGTACGCCCCCGGCACGGCTGTTGCCGGGGCACAGATAGCAGTTCGGGTCATACTGCGGTTTGTCGTCGCGCTGGGGCGTTTCCTGCTTGCCCTGCCACGGGCGTTTTGTTCGGTGCGGAGAAACCAGCACATATTCGCCGGTCAGCGGATTATAGCGGCGGTGCGGGAAGTCATGGGTGGTCATGGTGAGCATTGCCTTTCGTTGTTGAGTGCGTTGCATGAGTAGATTATATTCTCGACGTGAAGCGGGCCAGTAGGGGCCAGGTCATGCCTTAGATCGTGTGGGTAGTGAAATAGACAAACATCACAATCGCGTAAAAGCAAAGGCTCTGTGGCGCAGCATAAGCCATACCAGCACCACATCTGCCGTGCCGTGAAAGTGAAAGAGGTAATCCGAGCCGAAAAACGGAAAAAAGACGATGTGCGCGATGTAAAATACCACTGCGCCAATCGCCAGAATCATCAGGTTGCGAGTTGTGCGGGTTTGTGGCATCAAATCAGTTACACCGTTCGCCTGTGTAATCCCATTGAACGCTGGATTCCCTGTGAACGGGATTCTCAATTAAATTCTCGTAACCATCGCTAAAAAAACAGATCAATAGATTGTCCGTGCTGGCTTCTGTGAACAGTCTCACATTATGCCCGTTCAAGACCTGCGGATCAAATACTGTCCACGAATAAACCTTAATACAGTTTCGATTATGCGGATTGCACTCGTATAACCAGAACCAGAATTCGCGTGAGTCAGCTCCCAGAATTACATGATAATTTGCATCTACATGACTTTGTGACGCTACAAGCTTTGATCTGCCTCCCCACAGTGCGAACACAATCATCAAACATGCGATTGGCACCAATGCCATGCCAATTGTGATGAACTGAAAATAACCCGGTGTTGGGTACTGAAAACGCTTCAACACAAAGAAAATAGCCGCACAGACAAATGGGTACACTACTGACATTGTGATAAAGATCAGGAGTATGTTGTACGAGAGATTGTTGAATGAACTGATGTGATTGGTATCGAAGGCACGGCGGGTGGCTGCGATGACGATTGCAGGTGAGACTATCAAAAGAATGGTCGGATACATGGTAGCCAGTAATCTGACCCACCACACATGCTTTCTCTCGTCTGTGATTTGCAATGGGTTCTCCGAAAAATCAGACAGATGTGTTTACACGTATCACATCTGTCTGATGATGGGTACTGATGGTTCCCTGAAGGTCTAGCCCTTCAGCCCGGAACTCGCTACGCCTTCGATGAAGTAACGCTGCGCCAGCACGAAAATAATGATCGGCGGCAAAATCGCCACGGCTGCGCCCGTCAGCACAAAGTTCGGTTGATCCGCGAAGGCATTGGACAGACGAATGAGCGACAGTGTGAGCACATGGTTGGCTTCGTTGCCCTCCCCGATGATAAGCAGCGGCCACAGGAAGCTATTCCACGCATACAGGAACGAGAAAATTGCCAGCGTTGCGACGGCAGGCGTACTCAGCGGCACAAAAATCGTCCACAGAATGCGCATGCGGCTGGCACCGTCCATGAGTGCGGCTTCCTCCAGTTCCTTCGGAATCGACATGAAGAACTGCCGCATCAAAAACGTGCCATACGCCGTGAATATCCACGGGACAATGAGCGATACCAGCTTGCCTTCCCAGCCAATCGTTACCATGAGGCGGTACATGGGGATGACCAGCACCACGAACGGGATCATGATGGAGCCGAGATACAGCAAAAACAGTGCATCACGTCCACGGAAGCGCAACCGACTGAACGCATAGCCGCCGAAAATCGACGTAATCAACTGCCCCGCCACCACGCCAATCGTCACAATCGTCGTATTCACCAGCGCCCGGTCAAGATTGAGGTCGAACACCGCGTCGTAGTTGCTGAACTGGAATTCCACGTTTTCGACTGGCGTAGCCGTGCGCTCCACGCCGAGTGCCGTTACACTCGGGTCGTTCAGGTCAACAAATATTGTCTGTGCCCCCCGGAACGCCAGTACAGCCTCCAGTGTTTCGCCATCCACGGTGATTTCGTACACGTCGAACTCGTCTTCCTCGCCATCCGGTGAGGTCAGCACGATCTCGCGCAGTTCGGTCGCTTCCTCCAGCGGGATTTCGTAGAGGATTTCACTCTCGCGGCTTTCTTCCACGTTAATCAGATCTTCTGTGGTGAAGAAGCCAAACCGGATATTCTCGTCTGTCGGCACCATCTGGCGAACCTGCCCGTCCACCTCGAATTCGAACAGAGACAGCGGCTCACCCTCAACGTCGGTTGTTTCCGGCGAGTAGGGCAGCAGGCGCGGCGGCGAATGGAATACATCGTCAGACGTTTTGAGCGACGACATCATCATGTAGGTGAACGGGAACAGCATCAGCCATGCAAACCCGACCAGCAGCGAATAAATGGCAATGCGTCCCAGATAGAACCCGATTCCATTGTCTTTCATGGCAGCCCCCTAATCGTTGTCCGCGTTCTGTACGCGGAACTGAACAAACGTGATGACGAAAATAACCAGGAACAGCAGCCATGCCACTGCCGATGCATAACCGAACTGGAATTGGAAGAACCCCCGCTGGTACAGGTAATAGACCGATGTCGTCGCGTTTTCCGGGATGGGGCGCGACGGAAACAGCGTGTACGGCTCGTTGAACACCTGCAACCCCTGAATAACCGTGGTAATCACCACAAAAAACGTTGTTGGAGCCAGCAGCGGCAGCGTCACGTTCCAGAAGCGCCGCCAGCCATCTGCCCCGTCAATCTGTGCGGCTTCATACAGCGTTTTGGGGATCCCCTGCAACCCGGCCAGGAACAGCACGGTGTTAAAGCCCACAAGCTGCCAGCTTGCCAGCAGCACAATCGCAATCAGCACCACGCCGGGGTCTGTGAGCCAGAAAATATTCGGGGTTTCCTGGATCAACCCCGCTGTGACCATCCAGCCGGTGAGGTTATCTATCGTGTCGTTGATAAAACCAATCGTCGGGTCATACAGCCAGCGCCAGATGAGCGCCGTCCCCACCACAGCGGCCACGGACGGCAGAAAGTACACCGCACGGAAAAACGGCATCCCCGGCAGGTCAGAGTTGAGGATCATTGCCAGAATAATAGCCGGGATGGTACTCAGCGGCACCAGCATCAGGCAGAACGCAATGGTGTTGCCCAGGCTGCGCCAGAACAGGGTATCCTTCGCGCCCAACACATACTCTGTGCCGAACCAGTTGAACTCCTGCAATACATCAAATTCAAAGCCGAGCGCGGCCTGCGCGTTTGCCGCGTCCCCGATGGGCACAATCTCCATCGCCAGTATCTCCGCATAGTTCTCGAAGGCGATCACATTCGGCACCTGCCCTACAGAGCTATCCGTGAAGCTGAGGTAAAACGACAGCAGCAGCGGCCCCGCAAAAAAGATCGTGAATCCGCTAATGTTCGGGGAACGCATCAGCCAGCCC